>NZ_BAAILO010000075.1:0-17482 GCF_054589115.1 Cupriavidus sp. 8B
TGAGCGTCAAGGGGCTTCAGTTGGGCGGCGCAAGCCGCGTCAACGAAGTGCGGATAAATCCAATGCTCAACTTTGAGCAGATTTTATGGAACAGTTCAACCACTATACTCAAACGAGTTTGGCCTAGAGATTTAGCAGGTCTTAACCGCCCAGGTCTGCCGTTGGAGGATCGCGAGCGGAGCACCACATAAGCGGAGCACCACATATGTCCTTGAGTGTTGCAGCGTCGCGAGGCGAACCTTGAAAAAAATTGTTCTCTTCTCCGATGGCACCGCAATCCATGGAGTACGTTGGCATAGCGGGGCGTCAACATGATGGTACTGCTACTAGGATTGTTGATCTTTCTGACCGTGCACTCGGTCCGCATTGTCGCAGAGCCTTGGCGCGCGGCGCAGATTGCTCGCGTGGGTCCGAATGGCTGGAAAGGTCTGTACTCCTTGGCTTCGGTCGTCGGACTGGTCCTGATCGTCTGGGGATTCGGGCTGGCTCGCGGGCACCCCGTGGTCCTCTGGACACCGCCGATGTGGGCTCATCACGTCACCGCGTTACTTACCGTACCGGCCTTCGTTCTAATCGCAGCAGCGTACGTGCCTGGTAACCGCATCAAGGCGGTGCTCGGCCATCCAATGGTCATAGGCGTCCAGATCTGGGCGTTGGCACACCTGCTTGCGAATGGAACGCTTGCTGCGGTTGTGCTATTCGGCGCCTTCCTGGTCTGGGCGGTGGCGGATTTCGCGTCGGCGCGCCGCCGCGACCGGCAGGCGGGGACGCGCTACCCAGCCGGAACACTCGCGCGCGATGCTGCTGTTGTTGTCATCGGGCTCGCGAGTTGGATTCTGTTCGCATTCGTGCTTCACGGATGGTTGGCCGGCGTGCCAGCGTACCTCTGAGCGGCGGACCGTCTCAGAGCCGACTCCGTTAGCTCATCGACTCCCCGTCGCGCCCGCACGGACGTCACCCTTCTTCAAATCCATAGGCCGAATATGTGCCCAGGCTCAGGCATTCATCCCGCCATCCACCGTAAGATTCGCCCCGGTAATGTATGAGGCCTCCGGGCCGGCGACGAACGCTACCATTGCGGCGATCTCCTCGACGCGCCCGTAGCGATCGAGCGCTGTGGCGGCCTTCTGCGGCACCGCCCAATCGCCTGAGGCGGGATTCAGGTCTGTATCGATCGGCCCCGGCTGGACGTTGTTGACCGTGATGCCCCGGCCTCCCAACTCTCTGGACAGCGCCTGGGTGAACATCCTGACCGCTGCCTTCGTGGCCGCGTAGGGCACCAGCCCGGGCGCAATGGCACGCTCGCCCACCGCCGAACCGATCATGATGATGCGGCCACCATCGCTCAGGTGCTTCAGCGCAGCCTTGGTCATAGCGAATACACCGCGGATGTTGATGTCGATCACTCTATCCATCTCCTCCAGCGTCGTGTCTTCGAACGGTTTCGGAATGGCCGTGCCGGCATTGTTCACCAGCACATCCAGCCGCCCGAAGGTCGCAAAAGTTCTCTCGACAGCAGCCTCGACAGCTTCGACGTCAGTAGCGTCCGCCTGGATCGCAATAGCCTTTCCCCCGTTGAGTTCAATCTCTTTGACCACGGCCGAAGCCGCGCTGGCGTCCTTCGCGTATGTCAAGGCCACGCTCGCTCCATCCGCCGCCAGACGCTTCGCGATTGCCGCACCGATGCCGCGTGAACCACCGGTAACGAGTGCCACTTTTTGAGCTAACTTAGACATGTGATTTCCTAAGATTTCCGTGAGCGATTCACCGCGTCACTCATCCAGTTAATGATTGACCGTTGTCTTTGCCCGGACCCTTTTTAGAACCGGAACCACATCACGAAGATCGGCGATGACCAGCTTCGCTCGCTTCCTGGCGTCGACGACAGTACAGCCTTCGCCTGTGAGGGTTTCTGCAATCAAACCAACGAACTTCTTCGTAACGCCACTTTTGATCCATGGTGGTGCAACGACTATAGGCTTCCGTGGAAAGTGCGACAAAGACCTTGTATGCAGGGAGGCATGCCTCTCGGGCATAGCAGGAGGGGGGCAAACGACGAAAAGAACGGCCGCCATGGAGACGGTGGAATGTCCGCTCCGGGCCGTAACTGCCACTCGTGGCAACAAGACGATGATGGCGGGTGTCCGCTATCGGGCGAGTTCGACGTTGGACCGGAGTCGGCCAGTTTGAGTCACTCAAACACGATTTTCGACCGTCCGTTTCCGGCCCGAGAAGAGACGGTCGCCAATGATGCTTTGACCTTAGGCTCGTTGCCCCTGCGGACGGTCGCGAACATGCCCTGTCTCGCCGATTTTTGCTTTTGGCTCTGCAGTTCAACTCGCGCCATCCGACCTGAGCAGCCACTGCCAACCATTCCTAAGAAGCCAAACCAGATGATGGAGTGTTCTAGGTGAAGATTGACTTAGCGTAGGTCCTTGCCGCGCGATCCCGGCGACTAACAGGGCATGATACGGCAGCGCAAACGAGGCGTGGTCGCGGCTATCCAGCCGCCTGCAGCAGCGTTCGACACCGAAGCGGTAGGGCAAGCGGCTCAGATCACGCAGTCGGAACAGTTCCTCCGTCGATGACGTACTCAGTGCCGGTGATGGCGCTGGCCCGCGCGGAGACGAGGAAACCAATGAGCTCGGCCACTTCCCGGGGCGAGCACGGCCGGCCGAGAGGAATGCCGCCGAGCGAATCCATGATGATCCTGCGGGCGCCTTCCGTATCGATGCCGTTCCGCCGGGCGATCTCAGCAACGAGACCCGCGGCAGCATCCGTCTCGACCCAGCCGGGGGAGACACGCACGACGCGAACGCCCTTCGGACTGACCTCCTTGGACAAGGCTTTGCTGTAGTTCGACAGGGCAGCCTTGGCGGCAGCATAAGCAATTGTGGCCTCCGGCAACGGTAACTGCCTTTGGATCGACGTGACGTGGATGATGACGCCCGAGCGCTGCTCGACCATCGAGGGCAAAAGCGCGCGATCGATGCGCACTGCCGGGAACAGGTTCAGGCTCAATGCCTTGTTCCATTCGTCGTCGTCGAGCACGCTGAAGCCACCCGCCGGCGCCGATGAGCCGCCCACGACGTGCACGATTATATCGACGCCACCGAGCCGTTCGAGCACGGCGTCGACAATGGTTTTACAGCCCTCGGCCGTCGTGATGTCCGCTCCGATAAACCATTCTTCGGCAAGGTCATCGGGACGCGAACGCGCCGTCGTCACGACATTCGCGCCCGCCTTGCAGAGGTGTGCGACAACGGCTTTACCGACGCCTTTGGTGCCCCCGTGACGAGCGCCCTAAGCCCCTGAAGTTCGAGTGCGACGCTCATCGGCGAATCTCCAGAGACGCGATCTTGCCGCCGCTTAGGACGAACGTGTAGGTCAGATCGACCGGGCTACCGGGGAAGGTGCCCGTGAGCCGTGCGTGCATCGTCACGGCGGCGCTGTCCTGGGACACGTCCAACGGCTCGACGCTGTACTGGTACTTGGTTTTGCTGTCTTTCTTCCAGGTCTCGATGGCTTCCAGCCCCACGATCGTACGGCCCTCGTCGCGCACGACGGCATCGGCAGTAAAGCAGTCCGCGAGAGAGGCGGTGTCGGTCGTGGCTTCCGCGTTCAGATAGGCATCCAGTGGCGGCGGCAGTGTCATATTCATTGTGGTCTTTCCTGAACGTCAGGGCTTGCATGTCCCAATGATGGCGTTATAGTTACCACATCGCAAGAACGCACTAAAAAGTAAGTAGGCCTTGGCTAACCGAAAAAAGTACACCCCCGCGACCGCCGCAATCGATGTCGAAGCCGCATTCAAGCTGCTGGAAGGGCGCTGGAAGCTGGTGATCCTATTTCACCTTTTCGGTGGCCAGGTGCGGCGCTTTTCGGACCTCGAGAGGCTGATTCCCGGCATCACGCAGAAGATGCTTGCCCAGCAGCTACGCCGCCTCGAAGAGGACGGCATCGTGACGCGTACGGTCTATCACCAGGTGCCGCCGAAGGTGGACTACCGCCTGACCGACTGGGGCCAGGCGCTGTGCCCGGCACTGGATGCGATTCTGAAATGGGCGGAGCGCCGCGAAGACTTTCCGTCGGCAGCGTCGAGCGTGCGTGTCTGAGGCTAACGGGCCTATTTTCCGGAACTCAAATTCTGTGGGTCGTCGACGAGGTGTCTGCTGCAAGGCAACGGACGCGTCCGCATCGGTTGGGGGCGGTCCCAACGTTTTTGGAATCACACCGTCGTGTCGTGCTACGGTGAACTGCGTTAGCGATCCGCCACGTTTTGTGATGGCCGACGAGCGGTAGGCCGAAGCGTCATGCGCGATCGTCTCATGTCGCTACTGGAGCGGACGGTTGAAAATCTTGTTCGAGCGGCTCCATCGGGTCGAGAGCGGCAGTTCGGCGTTCTTCAAAGCGGACACTCCAGATGGACCCAAAAGGCCAACTGCCCACCGGCGGCTATGGCCGATGGGCCGCCGTTCGCGCTGAATACATCCAACGGCAGCTACCGATAATAACCATCTGGACTTGCCCGCGACTACCCTACTTGGCTGGCACTCTGGCCCACAGTCCCCGGAAATCGGTGAAGAACCAAAAAAAGAGCGGGATGGCATCGCCGCCACCCCGCGCTCCACCTATATCGCTACGCCACCCGACAGCCTGGTTAGAAAACCAAAGCGCCGGCCAGCGTGCCCGAGCCCGGTATCAAACCACGCCCTGCGCCAGCATCGCGTCCGCGACCTTCACAAACCCGGCCACGTTGGCGCCTTCCACGTAGTTGATAAACCCGTCGGCCTTCTGCCCGTAGTGGATGCAGTTGCCGTGGATGTCTTTCATGATCGCGTGCAGCTTCTCGTCGACCTCGGCATGGTGCCAGGACATGCGCATGGCGTTCTGCGACATTTCCAGCCCCGAGGTGGCGACACCGCCGGCGTTGCTGGCCTTGCCCGGCGCGTAAAGGATGCGCGCGGCCAGGAAGCGGTCCACGGCGTCCAGCGTGGAGGGCATGTTGGCGCCTTCGGCCACGCAGAACACGCCGTTGGCCAGCAAGCGTTCGGCGTCATTGCCGTCCAGCTCGTTTTGCGTGGCGCAGGGCAGCGCCACGTCCGCCGGCACGTGCCAGGGCGTGCAGCCGGCTTCGAAGTGCAGGTCTTGCTCGGCAGCGAAATCCGCCAGGCGGCCGCGCGCCTCGTTCTTGAATGCCATCAAGGCCGCCAGTTGCTCGCTGTTCATGCCCTTGGGGTAATGCAGCACGCCACCGGAGTCGGAGACCGTGAGTACCTTGGCGCCGAGCTCGATCGCTTTCTCGGCGGCGTACTGGGCCACGTTGCCCGAGCCGGACAGCAACACGCGCAGGCCACTGAAGCCGCGGCCGCGGCGGTGCAGCATCTCCTGCGCGAAATACACCGTGCCGTAGCCGGTGGCTTCGGGCCGCATCAGGCTGCCGCCGAAGGCCATGCCCTTGCCGGTGAAGACGCTGGCGGAGCTGTTGGACAGCTTTTTCATCATGCCGGCCATGAAGCCGACTTCCCGCGCGCCCACGCCGATATCGCCGGCGGGCAGGTCGGTGTCCGGGCCGAGGTGGCGGTAAAGCTCGGTCATCAGTGCCTGGCAAAAGCGCATGACTTCGCCATCTGACTTGCCCTTGGGGTCGAGAGCCGCCCTTGCCGCCGCCCATGGGCAGCGTGGTCAGCGCATTCTTAATGCGTCTGCTCAAAGCCCAGGAACTTCAATACCGAGAGATTGACCGTGGGATGCAGGCGCATGCCGCCCTTGTAGGGGCCGATGGCGGAGCTGTGCTGCACGCGGAAGCCCCGGTTGACCTGCACCTGGCCGCGGTCGTCTGTCCATGCCACGCGGAACTGGATCACGCGCTCGGGTTCCACCAGCCGCTCCAGCAAGGCCTGTTCGCCGTAGCGCGGATGCTGCTCGACGAAGGGCCAGAGCGTCATCATGACTTCCTTCACGGCCTGGAGGAATTCGGGCTGGTCGGGGTCGCGCCGGGCAACGCCGGCCAGGAATGTTTCAAGGGAGGCAGATGTCACAAGTGTCTCTTTGTTTCGATGTGCTGGTACTTGGCAGAAGACGGCCGCCGCGGATACGTGTCCGGCAGGCGTGCCGCGGGATGCCACGGCGCTGCCCGGATCGTCCGGGGCGGCGCAACTGCGGCGAGCCCGGCGTCCACGCGGAAACGGCCACCGGTTCATGTCAATACATTCACGATTGGGATTGGATGTATTGCCAAGGGCGAAGCTTAGCATCGGGAGTGCGCTGCAAGGCAGTCACAACACCTTTGATTGGCAGACATATAAAGGCTGCCTGCTTGTATTTTCGTGCGATCAGCGGCCATGGGCCGGCGGCTGGCGGCCTCGAAGGCAGGCCTGCGCAAGCCGTACAATGGTCGGATAGCGCTGGGACAAGGGTGCAACGAAAGTGGAAATCCCGATCGATCAAGTTGTCAGCCTGCTCCACGAAGCGGCCTACGGCACCCTGGCCACGCACGCTTGCGCCCTGCCCGGCTACCCCTACGCCACCGTGGTGCCGTTCGTGACGGACCCGGCCAGCGCGCCCGTGATCTGCGTCAGCGCGTTGGCCGAGCACACGCGGAACCTGCTTGCCGATGCGAGAGTGAGCCTGTCCGTGCTGCAGCCTGGCGCTGCGGACGTGCAGAACGCCCGGCGGCTGACGCTGGTGGGCGATGCGGCCCGCTTCGAGCCAAATGCCGACGAGCTCGCGCGTTACCTGCGCTATGAGCCGGCTGCCGAGCCGTTGCTGGCGCTGGATTTCCAGTTCTTCCGCATCCGCCCGACCGCCATCCGGTTTATCGGCGGTGTCGGGCGCATGGGCTGGATTGGGCAGGCGGCATGGGATGCCTTGCCGCAGGTGCCGCCAGGCATTGAGGCCGGGATCGTGCAAGCGGTGTGCCTCGCCGCCCCGGGCGGCGTTCGCGTGCTTGGCGTCGACGGCTATGGCATTGACTATGAAATCGCCGGACGGCGCAGCCGCATGTGCTTTCCCCATGGGCCCATATCGCTGGACGCCGTGGAAAAGACGGCCCTGGCATTTGCGGCTAGCCTTGACTGAACCAGCCTTTGCCGCCCTCAGGCGATCCGCAACACCGGTCCGCGTTCCTTCAGCGCAGCGGCCAGCTCGGGCTCGGGCGCCATATCGGAAATCACATAGGCCGCCTTCTCGAAATGCTTGACCAGCACGCCGGCATTGCGGCCAAACTTGGTGTGGTCGGCCACCACGCAGGCCACGCTCGCCGCTTGCAACATGCGGCTGCGCAGCTCGGCGGCCGCGCGCGAGAAATCGCTCATCTGGCCGTCGGCGGTAATGCCGCCGGTGCCGATAAAGGCAAAGTCCGCGTGGTAGCGCGACAGTTGCTCGATGGTGTCCCAGCCGTGGGTGGCGTCCTCGTTGTCCTGCAGCTCGCCACCGAGCATCACCACCCGATTGCCGTTGCGCCGCCCCAGCAACAGGGCAATGGCGAAGTCGTTGGTATAGACCAGCAGGTTGTGATGGCCATGCAGCGCCTGCGCCACGGTGTGGGTGGTGGTGCCGTAGTCGAGGATCAGCGAGGCGCCATCCGGCACCAGCTCCGCCGCGCGCATGCCGATGGCGCGCTTGCCTTCGGCGTTGACCGCGGCGCGGGTCTGGGCGTCAGGCTCGGCCCGCTCGGGCGTGAGCGCGCCGCCGTGCGTGAGGATCAGCAGGCCGCGCGCCGCCAGCGCGTTGAGGTCGCGCCGGATGGTCTCGCGCGAGACATCCAGCTCGCTCACCAGTTCGCTGATGGCCAGCGCGCCGCTGGCGGCGAGCTGGTCGAGGATGAATTTTTGCCGCTGTTCAGCCAGCACGTGGACTCCGCTGCATAGGGAAAAACAAGGAGGGATTCTAACCCCTGCGGCTTCCACTGGACACTAGGCGCACTGGCGGGCTGGATCCTTCTATTCAGCTTGCTAGACAAACGCTGCGATTCGGCCGGTTTGCGCCCCTCTTCCACTTGTAGGGGGAGAGGTCGAGGGAGAAGGCGGGCGCTCGCAGATATCAGGGGTAGCCACTTCGTAGGTACTCCCGCCCTCTCCCCCAGCCCCTCTCCCGCACGCGGGAGAGGGGAGCGCGACAACGCAGTTTTGACTTGGTCAGCAAACTGGGGAAGGCGCCCTCTCACCCCCAAGGCATCGTGATCGACTTCAGGTTGGTAAAGCTCTTGATCGCCTCCTGCACCCCTTCCTTGTAGCCAAGCCCCGAATCCTTGATGCCGCCAAACGGCGTCAGTTCGATGCGATAGCCGGGCACTTCCCACAGGTTGACGGTGCCCACCTGCAGCTCATCCGCAAAGCGGGCGAAGTCGTCCATGCGGTTGGTGCACACGCCGGAGGACAAGCCGAAGGCGGTGCCGTTGGAGATGCGGATGGCCTCGTCGATATCGCGGAAGGTGATGATGGGCGAGACCGGGCCGAAGGTTTCTTCCCGCACCACGGTCATGGCCGGATCCACGCGGTCGATCACGGTGGGCGAGTAGCGGGCGCCATCGCGGTGATTGCCGAGCACCAGGCGGGCGCCCTGCGCAACGGCCTCTTTCACGCGGGACTCGAACAGCGCGGCGGCTTCGGCGTCGATCACGGTGCCCATGTCCACGGTGCGATCCATGGGGTCGCCGTAGTTCCATGCCCGGGTCTTTTCCACCACCAGCTCGGTAAACCGGTCGGCCACGGCCTGGTGCACCAGCATGCGCTTGATTGCCGTGCACCGTTGCCCGGAGTTCTTGTACGAGCCCTGCACCGCCAGGTCGGTGGCGCGCTCCAGGTCGGCGTCGTCCATCACGATCAGCGGGTCGTTGCCGCCCAGCTCCAGCACCACGCGCTTGTAGCCGGCCTTGTTGGCGATGTACTTGCCGATGCCGACGCCACCGGTGAAGGTGACCAGATCCACGGAAGGATGGGTGATCAGCTCGTCGGCGATCTCGCGCGGGTCGCCCGTGACCACCTGCAGCATCTGCGGCGGCAGGCCGGCCTCATAGAGGATGTCGGCCAGGTAGTAGGCGGACAGCGGCACCTTTTCCGAGGGCTTGAGCACCATGCGGTTGTTGGTGGCGATGGACGGCGCCACCTTGTGCGCGACCTGGTTCATCGGGTGGTTGAACGGCGTGATGGCGCAGATCACGCCGAGGAACGGCGAGCGCTGGGTCATCACGCGGCGCTTCTTGCCGTGCGGGGTCAGGTCGCAGGAGAACAGCTGGCCGTCGTCGCGCAGGGTTTCGTTGGCGGCAAAGCCAAGCACGTCGGCCACGCGGCCGATCTCATAGAGCGAGTCTTTCTTGCACAGCCCGGACTCCAGCGTGATCAGGTCGGACGCCTCCTCCACGCGCTCGCGCAGCAGCGCGGCGGCACGGTTGAGGATGGCGGCGCGCTCGAAGCGGGTCAGCGTGGAACGGTAGGCGCGCGCCACGGCAAACGCTTGCCGCACGTCTTCCACGCTGGCCTTCGGCACGGTGCCGACCAGCGCGCCGTCGTATGGGTTGCACACTTCGATCACGCGCTCGCGCATGACCTTCTTGCCATCGATGCGCAGCGCTTCGGCGCGGAAGTGCGGGCTGACCTGGCCGGTGGAAAACTTAGGGGCGTTCATGTCGGTTCTCGCGTCAAGAGTTCGGGACGGATACGAATCGGGTGCGGATACGCGTACGGGCGGCACTCAGTGCAGGTGATTAAGCGCAACGTCGAAGATGTCGAAGTTGCGCAGCTGCGCCTTGCCGGGAATGCCCGCCGTGGCGCGGTTGAACACCAGCGGCACGGTCTGCTCGGAGACGCCGCCGTGGGAGCGCAGCGGCGCGTCCAGCCCGGACAGGTCGTGGCGGCTCTGGCTGGTGCCCAGCACCACGTGCTTGTCGCTGACGATCACCAGATCGCCCACGCGGTCCGGCGGCAGCTCGAAGCGCGCGCAGGCTTCGGCGTTGTCGAGCACGCTTTCGATGCCCGGCAGCGCCGCCAGCTTGGCCTTGAGCGCGGCGCGGTCGACATCTTCCGGCAGGTAGACGGTGGCGTAGGAACCCAGCGCGCCGTGGTGCACCACGTAGGGATCGGTGATCGGCAGGATCACGCGCGCGCCGCCGGCTTCCACGCCCCGGCCGAGCCAGCTGTCGAACTGGTCCTGCAGGTAGATCACGTTGGGCGCCTTGGTGGCGTCGTCGTGCTTGGCGTTCATGCCGTGGTCGGCGGTCAGCGCCACCACGCAGCCGAGCGCGTCGAGCTGCGCCAGGTACTTGTCCATCATGGCGTAGAAGGCGTTGGCGCCGTCCGAGCCCGGGGCGAACTTGTGCTGGATGTAGTCGGTGGTGGACAAGTACATCAGGTCCGGCCGACGGGTCTCCATCAGCCGCACGCCGGCGGCAAAGACAAACTCGGACAGCTCGGCGCTATACACGCTCGGCACCGGCATGCCGACGAGGTCCAGCACGTTGTCGATGCCGTTGTCCTCCAGCGTGGCCTGGTCGGCCTTCTCCGAGGAGAAGCAGATGCCGCGCATGCCGTGGCCGAGCAGGCGGCGCAGCTTGTCCTTGGCGGTCACCACCGCCACGCTGGCGCCGGCATCGGCAAAGGCGGCCAGGATGGTGCCGGCGCGCAGGTACTTGGGGTCGTTCATCATCACTTCCTCGCCGCAGCCGCCGTTGGCGCTGCGATCGAAGAAGTAGTTGCCGCAGATGCCGTGCACCGCCGGCGGCGCGCCGCACACGATGGACAGGTTGTTGGGGTTGGTGAAGGTGGGCACCACGCACGCCCCGCGAAAGCTCGCGCCCTCGGCCAGAAGGCGCTTCAGGTACGGCGCGCGGCCGCTGGCGGCGGCGGCTTCCAGGTAATCGAATTCACATCCGTCCACGCAGACCACCACCACGGGCTGTTTCATCCATTGGTAGGTGCGCTGATTGACAGTGATGCTCGGGGCGGCGACGCTGGAAAGATTCGGGTTCGACATGTCGGGGTTCCTGTGCGGGAAAGGAAAGGCTTCAGGGCTTATCGGTTTCGGCGCCGCCTTCAAGGTCGGCTGCGGCGGCTACGGCGGCATGCATGCGGGCGCGGCCGCGTTCCACGTGCTCGCGCATCAGCCTGCCCGCCAGCTCGACATCGCGCGCGGCAATGGCCGACACGATCTCGCGGTGCTCGCGGGTAGAGGTGGGGATGGCGTTGCTGTCGGCGGAAAGCGCCTCGCGCCGGAACAAGGTGAGCTCCTTGACCAGGCGCCGGTAGGTTTCCACCAGCTTGCGGTTGCCGGCGAGCTCCACCATGCGGTCATGCAGGGTGAGGTTGAGGCGGGTGTATTCGTCGAGGTCGCGCGCGGTGCTGGCCGCGCCCATGGCCTCGATCAGCGCGCGCAGCTCGCGCACGCCCTCCGCCGTGATGTTGGCGGCGAGCAGCCGGCCGACGTACTCATCCAGCACGGCACGCAGCGCATAGATCTCGTCGGCCTCTTCCAGGGAGATGGCGCGCACGAACACGCCGCGGTTTTTCTCGGTGCGCAGCAGGCCGGCCTGCTCCAGCGCCCGGAAGGCTTCGCGCAGCGGGCCGCGCGACACATTGAACTCGCCCGCGAGTTCGATTTCATTGAGCCTGGCGCCTGGCAGCAGGCCGCCGGACACGATGCGCATTTCAAGCTCGCGCTGCACCAGGGTGGTCAGCGACTGGCTCTGCAGGATCGCGATATCGCTCGACTGAGCGGCTGGCCGTGACATGAAGACTCCTGATTCGGGTACATCGAAAATCCTGGTTGTCATTAAAGCAAGCAGTTTGTATATTGTCAACAAAGCAGGCATCGGCGAGTGGCCTCAAACTCCACCCACCAGCCCCAAAAGATCGGGCGCATGCCTTGCAAGTGTTGTAGAACAAGGGTTTATCGGTGATATTTGGCGATGCGATGGTCGTGCAACATGCCGCAAAGTACTGCAACAAATTCACCAAATCGACACACAATACCACCTACAATGCCACAAGGAGCCCCACATGAAAGCGACGTTCAAGTTCGTTCCGCACCTGGCCGCCGGTGCACTAGCCCTCTGCTCGGCTAGTGCCGCGCTGGCGCAAAAGACCACCCTCACCGTCTACACGGCATGGGAAATCGAGACGTTGAAGCCATACGCCGAAGGCTTTGCCAAGGTGGCGCCAGATATCGAACTGAAGTACGTGCGGGACTCCACCGGCGTGATCACCGCCAAGGCGCTCGCGGAAAAAGCCAATCCGCAGGCCGACGTGATCGCCGGGCTGGCGGCGTCCAGCCTGGAGCTGCTCAAGCAGGAAAACATGTTGACCCCTTACTCGCCCAAGGGCTTCGACCGCCTCACGCGCGACTACAGCGACAAGGCCACGCCGCCGAACTGGGTTGGGCTGGACGTATGGGGCGCCACCATCTGCTTCAACACCATGGAAGCCAAGAAACGCAACCTGCCCAAGCCCGAAACCTGGCGCGACCTGGCCAAGCCCATCTACAAGGGCATGATCGTGATGCCCAATCCGGCGTCCTCGGGCACCGGTTTTCTTGACGTGACCGCGTGGCTGCAACTGTTCGGCGAGACGGATGGCTGGAAGTACATGGACGCGCTGCACGAGAACATTGCCCAGTACACGCACTCCGGCTCCAAGCCGTGCAAGCAGGCCGGCGCTGGTGAATTCCCCATCGGCATCTCGTTCGAGCTGCGCGCGCACAAGACCAAGGCTTCGGGCGCGCCCATCGACATGATCTTCCCGACCGAAGGGCTGGGCTATGACATCGAGGCCGCCGGCATCGTCAAGGGCACCAAGAAGCTGGAAGCCGCGCAGCGCTACCTGGACTGGCTGGCGAGCAAGGACGCCAACGAACTCTTCGCCCGTGACTGGGCCATCGTGGCCTACCCCGGCGTGGCCAAGAAGGTGGACAGCATCCCCGTGAACTACGAAAAGATGCTGGTCAAGAACGACTTCAGCTATATCGCCAAGAACCGCGAGCGGATGCTCAACGAATGGCAGAAGCGCTATAGCGTCAAGTCGGAAAAACAATAACGCCAGCAGAGCCAGCAAAGTCAGTAGAGCCGAGCGCGCGCGGGCCTGACGCCATGCCCGTGCGCAGCGGCCACCAAGCCAGTCCTCACCCCCACAAGAGGCGACACGCCATGCAAACCACTACCGCCAGGCACGATAGCTATCTCAGCCTGCAAGGCATCCAGAAGCGCTTCGGCGGCTTTACCGCCCTGCAACATATCGACCTGGAGGTGCGCCAGGGCGAGCTGCTGTGTTTCCTCGGGCCATCGGGCTGCGGCAAGACCACCTTGCTGCGCATCATCGCCGGGCTGGAATCGCAAAGCGCCGGCACCATCGTGCAGGCCGGGCGCGACATCTCCACGCTGCCGCCGATGGAGCGCGACTACGGCATCGTGTTCCAGTCCTATGCGCTGTTCCCCAACCTGACGGTCGCGGACAACGTGGCCTATGGCCTGGTCAACCGCCGCATGCCGCGGGCGCAGCGCCAGGAGCGCGTGGCGGAGCTGCTGACCATGGTCGGCCTGCCCGAGCGCGGCGGGCAGTATCCCGCGCAGCTCTCCGGCGGGCAACAGCAGCGCGTGGCCATTGCCCGCGCGCTGGCAACCTCGCCCGGCCTGCTGTTGCTGGACGAGCCGCTGTCCGCGCTGGACGCGCGCGTGCGCGGGCGGCTGCGCGGCGAGATCCGCGCGCTGCAGCAGCGGCTGAACATCACCACCATCCTGGTCACGCATGACCAGGAAGAGGCGCTGTCCATGGCCGACCGCATCGTAGTGATGAACCAGGGCGCGATCGAGCAGATCGGCACCCCGGCGCAAATCTACCAGCGCCCCTCCACCCCCTTCGCGGCGGACTTTGTTGGCCGCACCAATATGCTGGCGGCGCGCGTGAGCGGCGACGGCGAGCTGCACCTGGGCGGCATGCGCATGCGCTGCGCCACGCCGCCGGGATGCTGCGCCGAGGAATCGGTGCAGGTGTTCTTCCGCCCGGAAGATGTCTGCGTGCGCGGCATCGAGCAGCACGGCGGCAATGTGCTGGACGCCACCGTGGACAAGATCGAGTTCCTGGGCGCGTTCTCCCGGCTCACGCTCAAGCTGCCGGCTGCGGGCGAAAGCAGCCGCTGCGAAACGCTCTACGCGGATCTCTCGCTGAACGACCTGCACGACTTGCGCCCCAGCGCCGGCGACTTGCTGCGCCTGGCCATTCCCGCCGACCGCATCCGCATCTTCCGCCAAGCATGAGCCTGAGCCTATCCACCACCCCGGTGGCCGATGCCACCCCCGCCGCCAGCCGCGTGCGCGCGCACTGGACCGACCGCCTGGCGCTCGCCCTGCTGGGCGTGGCCGCGCTGGCCCTGCTGTGCTTCGTGCTGGCGCCCATCGTGATGATCCTGGCCAAGAGCGTGCAGAACCGCGACGGCAGCCTCGCCGGCCTCGCGCACTTCCGAGCCTACCTGGAATCTCCCGCGCTGCTGCGCTCGGTATGGAACAGCCTGTGGGTCTCGGCGCTGGCCACCGCACTGACCGTGCCGCTGGCCTTCACCTTTGCCTACGCGCTCACGCGCAGCCGCATTGCCTGCAAGGGCATGCTGCGCAACCTGGCGATGATCCCGCTGCTGGCACCGTCGTTGCTGGCGGCGATCTCCTTTATCTTCTGGTTCGGCAACCAGGGCCTGTTCAAGCCGTATATGGGCGAGACGCAGATCTACGGCCCGCTGGGCATCGTGGCGTCGATGGTGTTCGCCACCTTCCCGCACGCACTGATGATTCTGATCACCGCGCTGTCGCTCACCGACGCGCGGCTGTACGAGGCCGCCGATGCGCTCGGCACCTCCACGCTGCGCAAGTTCTTCACCATCACGGTGCCGGGCGCGCGCTACGGGCTGGTCAGCGCGGCCATGGTGGTGTTCACCTACGCCATCTCGGACTTCGGCATTCCCAAGGTGATCGGCGGCAACTTCCATATGCTGGCCACCGACATCTACAAGCTGGTGATCGGCATGCAGGACTTCTCGCAGGGCGCGGTGGTGTCGCTGATGCTGCTGGTGCCGGTGGCCGTCACCTACTACATCGATGCGCGCGTGCAGCGTCGCCAGATGGCGCTGATGTCCGCGCGCTCGGTGCCGTACGTGCCGCGCCGCAGCCGCCGCTTCGATATCTCGATGGCGGCCTTCTGCTGGATCATGGCGGCGCTGATGGCGGCGGTGATGGGCATGGCGATCTACGCGTCGTTCGTCAAGCTGTGGCCGTACAACTTCTCGCTGTCGCTGGACCACTACCGCGTGGGCCTGATTGAAGGCGGCGTGGTGGATTCGTACTTCAACAGCCTGCGCCTGGCGATCGCCTGCGCGCTGCTGGGGCCCATCTTTATCTTCAGCACGGCATACCTGCTGGAGAAGACGCGCGGGCTGGACTGGCTGCGCGGCTTCGTGCGGCTGATGGCCGTGCTGCCGATGGGCGTGCCGGGGCTGGTGCTCGGGCTGGGCTACATCTTCTTCTTCGTGCCCGCCGCCAACCCGCTCAACGTCATCTACCAGACGTTGGGAATCCTCGTGCTGGTGACCATCGTGCACTATTACGCGTCCTGCCACCTGACCGCGGTGACCGCGCTCAAGCAGCTCGACAGCGAGTTCGAAGCGGTATCGGCCTCGCTCAAGGTGCCCTTCTACACCACCTTCCTGAAGGTCACCGTGCCGGCGTGCCTGCCCGCCATCCTGGAAATCTCCCGCTACCTGTTCATCAACGCGATGACCACCGTCTCGGCCGTGGTCTTCCTGTATGGCGCGGATACCAAGCTGGCCTCGGTGGAAATCGTCAACCTGGACGAGAGCGGCGATATCGGCCCGGCCGCCGCCATGGCCACGCTGGTGGTGCTGACCTCCGCCTTCGCCTGCCTGCTGTACTACCTGCTGCAGCGCGTGCTGGACGCCAAGACCCAGGCCTGGCGGCAATCCGGGCGCAACGACTAAACAACTAACCCAGCTAACCGGCATCCGGCCGGAGATCCCGGCCGAAGCCAACCACTCCCCTGATCCCAATCCAGGAGCACTCCATGATCCGCGGCAACGACCCCATCCTGCTGACCCCCGGCCCCCTCACCACCTCGCTCGCCACCAAGCAAGCCATGCTGCGCGACTGGGGATCGTGGGACATCAGCTTCAACGCCATCACGCGCAGCCTGTGCGACGACCTGATCGCCATCGTGCGCGGGCAGGATACGCACGTCTGCGTGCCCATGCAGGGCAGCGGGACCTTCTCGGTGGAAGCCGCCATCGCCAACGTGGTGCCGCGCGACGGCAAGGTGCTGGTGCCGCAGAACGGCGCCTACTGCCAGCGTATCCTCAAGATCTGCAAGGTGCTGGGGCGCGCCAGCGTGGAACTGCAGATCCCCGAAGACCAGCCCGCCACCGCCGCGCTGATCGAAGCCGCGCTGCTGCGCGATCCGTCGATCACGCACGTGGCGCAGGTGCACTGCGAAACCGGCGCCGGCGTGCTCAACCCGCTGCCCGAGATCGCCGCGCTGTGCGCGCGCCTGGGCAAGGGCCTGATCGTCGATGCCATGAGCTCCTTCGGCGCGCTGGAGATCGACGCGCGCACCATGCCGTTCGACGCGCTGGTGGCCGCCACGGGCAAGTGCATCGAAGGCGTGCCGGGCATGGGCTTCGTGCTGGTAAAGAAAAGCGTGCTGGAAGCCAGCCAGGGCAACAGCCACTCGCTGGCGCTGGACCTGTACGACCAGTACACCTATATGCAGAAGACCACGCAGTGGCGCTTCACCCCGCCCACGCATGTGGTCGCCGCCTTCCGCGCCGCGCTCGACCAGTTCCTGGAAGAAGGCGGCCAGCCGGTACGCGGCGCGCGCTATCGCGCCAACTACCAGACGCTGGTGGGCGGCATGGCCGACCTGGGCTTTCGCCCCTTCCTCTCGCCCGAGGTACAGGCACCCATCATCGTCACCTTCCATGCGCCGGACGACGCGCGCTACGACTTCAAGACCTTCTACGCCAAGGTGCGCGAGCGCGGCTACATCCTCTACCCCGGCAAGCTAACGCAGGTGGAAACCTTCCGCGTGGGCTGTATTGGCGCGATCGACGCCAATGAAATGCGCAATGTAGTGAGCGCGATCGGCGAAACGCTGGCGGAGATGGGGATCAAGATGCAGGCACCGCTGGCGCGGGCGGCTTGAGGCATTTGCGGAGCTGTCGCCCCGGCGAGCGCCCACCCTCTCCCACAAGTGGGAGAGGGGAGGCCAACCAGCGGCAACAGAAACGACATCGTCAGCGCCCCGATTCGGTGTAGCCGTGATTCCCGCCCGTCAGGCGGGAATCACCCAAGCGCGATGCGAAGCGAGCCGTCAAGGTGTGCCAAGGCCGTATGGGGCGCCTCGGGATTTCACGAAAAGAGTGGAAAAGAGGGACCCATGTTTGAGTATCGCCCTAAGGCGATGCGAGTTTGGGTCCCGGCCGCTCTTTTCGTGAAATC
>NZ_BAAILO010000076.1:0-19015 GCF_054589115.1 Cupriavidus sp. 8B
TGATTGCCCCGATCGCCATGGAAGAAGGCCTGCGTTTCGCCATCCGTGAAGGCGGTCGTACCGTCGGCGCCGGCGTCGTGGCAAAGATCCTCGACTGATAAAGTCGATCAGCGAATACGGCACCAACCGGCCGTATTCGTTGCCAGAGGGGTTGGCCTGACCGCCGACCCCACAGTTGTTTTAGGGGTATAGCTCAACTGGCAGAGCGTCGGTCTCCAAAACCGAAGGTTGGGGGTTCGATTCCCTCTGCCCCTGCCAATTCAATCAGCCGCGTCGCGATAGAGAGTATCGTGACGCGGCTTAGTCTCGTTTGCGAAACATGGCCAATCCCAACGTCGAAACCGTCAACGCCGCTAGTGGTAAGTGGTTGCTTGGCGTCGCGGTGCTACTGGTGGTTGCCGGCGTCATCGGTTTCTATGCCTTGGCACAGCAACCATCCTACGTGCGTGGCGCTGCGCTGTTCGGCGGCATTGCGCTGGGCGTGGTGGTCGCGCTGGTCTCGGCACCAGGCAAGGACTTCATCGGTTTCTCCAAGGAATCGTATCGCGAAGTCCGTAAGGTCGTTTGGCCCACCCGCAAGGAAGCCGGGCAGATGACCGGCCTGGTGTTTGTCTTCGTCGTGATCATGGCCGTGTTCCTGTGGTCTGCGGACAAGCTCATCGAGTGGGTCATCTTTTCGCTCGTGCTGGGCTGGAAATGAAGGATAGAACATGACGGATAACGCACAACAGGAAGTCCCCGCAGCTGAATCGCCTTCGTCGAAGAAGCGCTGGTATGTGGTGCACGCCTATTCCGGCATGGAAAAGAGTGTGCAGCGCGCGCTGCAGGAGCGCATCGAGCGCGCCGAAATGCAGGACAAGTTTGGCCGTATCCTGGTCCCGTCCGAAGAAGTCGTTGAAATCAAGGGTGGACAGAAGTCTGTCACCGAACGTCGCTTCTTCCCGGGTTACGTGCTGGTCGAGATGGAAATGACCGACGAGACCTGGCACCTGGTGAAGAACACCAGCAAGGTCACTGGCTTCGTGGGTGGTGCGCGCAACCGACCGAGCCCGATTTCCCAGAAGGAAGTCGACAAGATCATGACCCAGATGCAGGAAGGGGTCGAGAAGCCGCGGCCCAAGACCCTGTTCGAAGTGGGCGAAATGGTACGCGTCAAGGACGGTCCTTTCACCGACTTCAATGGCAACGTCGAGGAAGTGAACTACGAGAAATCGCGCCTGCGCGTCTCGGTCACCATCTTCGGGCGTGCTACCCCGGTCGAGCTCGAGTTTGGCCAGGTCGAGAAGGTTTAAGCGGTTCAAAGCAGTTCAGGTTTTAGCGTTTTATGTTGGCCGCAAGGTCAGCGAAAAATGCAGCGGCCAGTCCCGCAAGGGGCCGGCCACAAGAGGAGCGTGAGGCTGGCTGGGGTGGATGAACCGCCCTTGCAGCGATAGCGCGCTACGACTCAACAGGATCGCATTCCGCCAGGAAGCGGTCCGGATTGGAGTAAATATGGCCAAGAAGATCATTGGCTTTATCAAGCTGCAAATTCCGGCTGGTAAGGCAAATCCCTCCCCGCCCGTGGGCCCTGCACTGGGTCAACGCGGTCTGAACATCATGGAGTTCTGCAAGGCGTTCAACGCGCAGACCCAAGGCATGGAACCCGGCCTGCCGGTGCCGGTGGTGATTACCGCCTTCGCCGACAAGAGTTTCACCTTCGTGATGAAGTCGCCGCCGGCGACCGTTCTGATCAAGAAGGCAGCTGGCCTGACCAAGGGTTCGGCCAAGCCGCACACCGACAAGGTTGGCAAGATCACGCGTGCCCAGGCTGAAGAAATCGCCAAGGCAAAGAACGCTGACCTGACCGCTGCCGATCTGGACGCTGCCGTGCGTACGATCGCCGGTTCGGCTCGCTCGATGGGCATCACCGTGGAGGGTCTGTAAATGGCTAAGGTTTCCAAGCGCACCGCCGCCAACAAGGCGAAGATCGAGCGCACCAAGTTCTACCCGATCGACGAGGCCCTGGGCCTGGTGAAGGGTTGCGCATCGGCCAAGTTCGACGAATCGATCGACGTTGCCGTGCAACTGGGCATCGATGCGAAGAAGTCGGACCAGGTGGTTCGTGGCTCCGTCGTGCTGCCTGCCGGTACCGGCAAGTCGGTTCGCGTGGCTGTGTTCGCCCAAGGCGAAAAGGCCGAAGCTGCCAAGGCAGCTGGCGCTGAGATCGTCGGCATGGAAGACCTGGCTGAGCAAGTCAAGGCCGGCAACCTGAACTTCGACGTGGTGATCGCCTCGCCGGACACCATGCGTATCGTTGGTACGCTGGGTCAGATCCTGGGCCCGCGCGGCCTGATGCCGAACCCGAAGGTCGGTACGGTTACCCCCGATGTGGCCCAGGCTGTGAAGAACGCCAAGGCCGGTCAGGTGCAATACCGTGTCGACAAGGCCGGTATCATCCACGCCACCATCGGCCGCCGTTCGTTCCAGGACGCCGATCTGAAGCGCAACCTGAGCGCGCTGATCGAAGCCCTGGTGAAGTCGAAGCCGGCTACCAGCAAGGGCGTGTACCTGCGCAAGATCGCCGTGTCGTCCACCATGGGCGTAGGCGTTCGCGTGGAACAGGCTTCGCTGTCGGCCTAAGGCTGGCGGCAACCGCAGGGCGGACCCGATAACGTCGCCCAGCGTAGAGAATTGAGGATCCTGGCTCGCGCCGGGATCGTCTCCGGAGTCAGGCGGTGCCTCATAGGACACCCCAGGATAAAGGAGCAAGGCTTTGGGCAGTGGTGCCCGCCGGCGCGCAAGCGCGGAGCAGGCACCGCTGGTTATCAAAGACCGCTGGTGGCGGGTGCGGCTGCAGGATGGCTGCCTCGCCTTAATCGGACGGAACGTACGCAGCGTGGCTTCGGCCTGCCGCGACGCCTCCCGGCCCACCAGCGCAGATGGCGCACCCGAGGGATTGAAGAATCCGGGCAATGACCCGGGTGATTCGGGCCAAATCGGACGCCGTTCGTTTGGACTGATGTGCGTGCCCCGGACGATCCGGGGGACAAGCATCGTTTTGGAGCTTAACCGTGCCACTTAATATTGAAGATAAGAAGGCCGTCGTTGCTGAGGTTTCGGCGCAAGTCGCTAAAGCCCAGACCATCGTCGTAGCCGAATATCGCGGCATTGCGGTTGGCGATCTGACCAAGCTGCGCGCCAAGGCCCGCGAGCAAGGCGTGTACCTGCGTGTTCTGAAGAACACGCTGGCCCGCCGCGCCGTGGAAGGCACGCCGTTTGCCGGCCTCGCAGAGCAAATGACCGGTCCGCTGATCTACGGTATTTCCGAAGATGCAGTGTCGTCGGCCAAGGTTCTGAACGACTTTGCCAAGACCAACGACAAGTTGGTTCTGCGCGCAGCGTCGTACGACGGCAACGTGCTCGATGCTGCTGCCGTCAAGGCACTGGCCTCGATCCCGAGCCGTGACGAACTGATTGCTCAGCTGCTCGGCGTGATGCAGGCACCGGTGTCGGGCTTCGCCCGTCTGCTGGCCGCCCTGTCCGCCAAGAAGAGCGAAGGCGCCCCTGCCGAAGGCGAAGGCGCTGCTGCCGCCGCCGAGAGCGAAGGCGCAGCTGCTTAAGGCGTAAGCCTTTCGCAGCCTGGCTCATCAAGATCGCATTACCGATACCGAATCACATTTAGCAGGAGTATTCCAAATGGCAATCAGCAAAGACGACATCCTCGAAGCCGTAGGCTCGATGTCCGTGATGGAACTGAACGACCTGGTCAAGGCGTTCGAAGAAAAGTTTGGCGTGTCCGCCGCTTCGATGGCCGTGGCTGCTGCCCCGGGCGCCGGCGCTGCTGCCGCTGAAGAGCAAACCGAGTTCAACGTCATCCTGTCGGAAATCGGCGCAAACAAGGTTGGCGTGATTAAGGCTGTTCGCGAAATCACCGGCCTGGGCCTGAAGGAAGCCAAGGATCTGGTTGACGGCGCACCGAAGGCTGTCAAGGAAGGCGTGGACAAGGCTGCTGCAGCCGACGCCAAGAAGAAGCTGGAAGACGCCGGCGCGAAGGTCGAAGTCAAGTAAGCTGTACTCGCGTGCCTTTTGGCACGCGAATGGGGCTGGCAAAGGGAGATTCCCGGCGCCAGCCTTTTTGCGCTTCTGCGAAGTGTGTTTTATTCAGCACCCGGAAGCGTGAACAAGTGGCGCAAACGATGCTTGACAGCTGGGCGCATGCCTAAGCTTCAGCAGAGGCCAAACATCAGTGGCACACTAAGTGGTTGCTGATGTTTGTCTTCTGAACCGACTGCAGAAGACAAGTTTGGTCGGGTGTCCCCCGGGCCGGCATGACGCATTGCGTCGTTTCTGCCGGCTCGCAGCGTGCGGACACCGTCAGCCAGAGGTTGGTAGCGGCCAACCGCCAAATCCCCTCCCAGTCGCTGAACACCTCAGGTGCTGCGCCGGTCCAGCCAGCCCTGCGATGATTCGGAGATCCCATGGCGTACAGCTTCACCGAAAAGAAGCGCATTCGCAAAAGTTTTGCGAAGCGCGCGACGGTTCATCAGGTTCCTTTCCTGCTTGCCACCCAGATTGAATCCTACGCTCAGTTTCTGCAAGAGGGTACGCCACCCTCGCGCCGCAAAACAGAGGGCCTGCAAGCGGCTTTCAGTGCAATCTTCCCGATTGTGTCGCACAACGGGCTTGCCCGTATGGAGTTCGTCTCCTACCACCTCTCCAACCCGCCGTTCGACGTCAAGGAATGTCAACAGCGCGGCCTGACCTTCCACTCGGCGCTGCGTGCCAAGGTGCGCCTGATCATCAACGATCGGGAAAATCCGGGCAAGGTCAAGGAAGTGAAGGAACAGGAAGTCTACATGGGCGAAATTCCGCTCATGACGTCGACCGGTTCGTTCGTGATCAACGGTACCGAGCGTGTGATCGTCTCGCAGCTCCACCGTTCGCCCGGCGTGTTCTTCGAGCACGACAAGGGCAAGACCCACAGCTCGGGCAAGCTGCTGTTCTCGGCACGTATCATTCCTTACCGCGGTTCGTGGCTCGATTTCGAGTTCGACCCGAAGGACATCCTGTACTTCCGCGTTGACCGCCGCCGCAAGATGCCGGTGACGATCCTGCTGAAGTCGATCGGCCTGACGCCCGAGCAGATCCTCGCGCACTTCTTCGTGTTCGACAATTTCACGCTGCAGTCGGAAGGCGCGCAGATGGAATTCGTGCCCGAGCGCCTGCGCGGCGAAGTCGCGCGCTTCGACATCGCCGACAAGGACGGCCGTGTCGTCGTGGAGAAGGACAAGCGGATCAACGCCAAGCACATCCGTGACCTGGATTCCGCCGGTACCAAGCTGATCAGCGTGCCGGAAGACTACCTGCTCGGCCGCGTGCTGGCAAAGAACATCATCGACCCGGATACCGGCGAGGTGATTGCCAACGCCAACGACGAGCTGACCGAAACCGTGCTGGAAAACCTGCGCGAAGCCGGTGTCAAGCAGATCCAGACCCTGTACACCAACGATCTGGACCAAGGTCCGTACATGTCGCAGACCCTGCGCGTGGACGACACCGCCGACCAGACCGCTGCGCGTATCGCCATCTACCGCATGATGCGTCCCGGCGAGCCGCCGACCGAAGACGCGGTGGAAGCCCTGTTCCAGCGCCTGTTCTACAGCGAAGAGTCGTACGACCTGTCGCGCGTTGGCCGTATGAAGGTCAACAGCCGCCTGGGCCGCCCGAGCGGTGAAGGCAGCATGGTGCTGCAGGACGAGGACATCCTCGAGACCATCAAGATCCTGGTCAACCTGCGCAACGGCAAGGGCGAGGTCGATGACATCGATCACCTGGGCAATCGTCGCGTTCGCTGCGTTGGCGAACTGGCCGAAAACCAGTTCCGTGCCGGCCTGTCGCGCGTGGAACGCGCCGTCAAGGAACGTCTGGGCCAGGCCGAGACCGAAAACCTGATGCCGCACGACCTGATCAACTCGAAGCCGATTTCCTCGGCCATCCGCGAGTTCTTCGGTTCGTCGCAGTTGTCGCAGTTCATGGACCAGACCAACCCGCTGTCCGAGATCACGCACAAGCGTCGTGTCTCCGCACTGGGCCCGGGCGGTTTGACCCGTGAACGCGCAGGCTTTGAAGTCCGTGACGTGCACCCGACCCACTATGGCCGCGTGTGCCCGATCGAAACGCCGGAAGGCCCGAACATTGGCCTGATCAACTCGCTGGCACTGTACGCACGCCTGAACGAATACGGCTTCCTGGAAACGCCGTACCGCAAGGTGGTCGACAGCAAGCTGACCGACCAGGTCGACTACCTGTCCGCCATTGAAGAAGGCAAGTACGTGGTGGCGCAGGCCAACGCGACGGTTGACGCCGACGGTACCCTGATCGACGAACTCGTGTCGTCGCGTGAAGGCAGCGAGCGTGAAACCCGTATGGTCACGCCGGACCGCGTCCAGTACATCGACGTGGCGCCTTCGCAGATCGTGTCCGCGGCAGCATCGCTGGTGCCGTTCCTCGAGCACGATGATGCGAACCGTGCACTGATGGGCGCCAACATGCAGCGTCAGGCCGTGCCTTGCCTGCGTCCGGACAAGCCGCTGGTGGGTACCGGCATCGAGCGTACCGTGGCGGTCGACTCGGGTACTGCCGTCCAGGCAACCCGTGGCGGCGTGGTGGATTACGTCGACGCAATGCGTATCGTGATTCGCGTGAACGATGAGGAAGCTGTCGCCGGTGAAGTCGGCGTCGACATCTACAACCTGATCAAGTACACCCGCTCGAACCAGAACACCAACATCAACCAGCGTCCGATGGTCAAGGTCGGGGATTTCGTCGCCCGTGGCGACGTGATCGCCGACGGCGCATCGACCGACCTGGGCGAGCTCGCGCTCGGCCAGAACATGCTGGTGGCGTTCATGCCGTGGAACGGCTACAACTTCGAAGACTCGATCCTGATCTCCGAACGCGTGGTTGCCGAAGACCGCTACACCTCGATCCACATCGAGGAACTGTCGGTCGTCGCCCGTGACACCAAGCTGGGACCGGAAGAAATCACCCGCGATATCTCCAACCTCGCCGAAGCGCAACTGGCGCGCCTGGACGAGTCCGGCATCACCTACATCGGTGCCGAAGTGGAAGCCGGCGACGTGCTGGTCGGCAAGGTCACGCCCAAGGGCGAGACCCAGCTGACCCCGGAAGAAAAGCTGCTGCGCGCGATCTTCGGCGAGAAGGCTTCGGACGTGAAGGACACCTCGCTGCGCGTGCCCTCGGGCATGAGCGGTATCGTGATCGACGTCCAGGTCTTCACCCGCGAAGGCGTGACCCGCGACAAGCGTGCCCAGTCCATCATCGACGATGAACTCAAGCGCTACCGCCTGGACCTGAACGACCAGCTGCGTATCGTGGAAGGCGACGCCTTCCAGCGCCTGGAGCGCCTGCTGCTCGACAAGACCGTCAATGGCGGTCCGAAGAAGCTGTCCAAGGGCGCCAAGCTGACCCGCGAGTACCTGGCCGACCTGGACAAGTACCACTGGTTCGACATCCGCCCGGCCGACGAAGAAGTCGCTGCCCAGCTGGAAGCCGTCAAGGAAGCGATCGAGCAGAAGCGCCACGAGTTCGACCTGGCCTTTGAAGAAAAGCGCAAGAAGCTCACGCAAGGCGACGAACTGCCGCCGGGCGTGATCAAGATGGTCAAGGTGTACCTGGCCGTCAAGCGCCGCCTGCAGCCTGGCGACAAGATGGCAGGCCGTCACGGCAACAAGGGCGTTGTGTCCAAGATCGTCCCGATCGAAGACATGCCCTACATGGCCGACGGCACGCCCGCCGATATCGTGCTGAACCCGCTCGGCGTGCCGTCGCGGATGAACGTGGGCCAGATTCTGGAAACCCACCTGGGCTGGGCCGCGCGCGGCCTGGGCCAGCGTATCGGCTCCATGCTCAAGGCACAGGCGAAGGCGCAGGAACTGCGTCCGTTGCTCGCGCAGATCTACAACGAGAGCGGCAAGCCGGAAGACCTCGACAGCCTGTCCGACGCCGAAGTGCTGGAACTGGCCACCAACCTGAAGAAGGGTGTCCCGTTCGCCACGCCGGTGTTCGACGGTGCGCATGAGGACGAAATCCGCCGCATGCTGGACTTGGCGTACCCGGAAGAGATCGCCAAGGACATGGGCCTGACCGCTTCCAAGCAACAGGTCACGCTGCACGACGGCCGTACCGGCGAAGCGTTCGAGCGTCCGGTAACGCTGGGCGTGATGCACATGCTGAAGCTGCACCACTTGGTCGACGACAAGATGCACGCGCGTTCGACCGGCCCGTACTCGCTGGTGACCCAGCAGCCGCTGGGTGGTAAGGCGCAGTTCGGTGGCCAGCGTTTCGGTGAGATGGAAGTGTGGGCGCTGGAAGCTTATGGCGCCTCCTACGTGCTGCAGGAAATGCTGACGGTCAAGTCCGATGACGTGAACGGCCGGACCAAGGTCTACGAGAACATCGTCAAGGGCGAGCACTCGATCGATGCCGGCATGCCGGAATCGTTCAACGTGCTGGTGAAGGAAATCCGTTCGCTGGGTATCGACATCGACCTCGATCGCTATTGATTCGGATCGAGAGTGCGCGGCAGGCCGGCAATAGCCCGCCTGCCGCCGATTGCCCGCTACGGTTTTCCCACAGGATGAATGCCGCGGGCCCGACATGCTGTCGGGCTGGCGGCGAAACAAGGAGTTGCAATGAAAGCATTGCTCGATCTCTTTAAGCAGGTTCAGCAGGAAGAGCAGTTCGACGCGATCAAGATCGGCCTGGCATCGCCAGAGAAGATCCGTTCGTGGTCGTACGGTGAAGTGAAGAAGCCGGAAACCATCAACTACCGGACCTTCAAGCCCGAGCGCGATGGCCTGTTCTGCGCCAAGATCTTTGGCCCGATCAAGGACTATGAGTGCCTGTGCGGCAAGTACAAGCGCCTGAAGCATCGTGGCGTGATCTGCGAGAAGTGCGGCGTTGAAGTGACGCTGGCCAAGGTGCGCCGCGAGCGCATGGGCCACATCGAACTGGCTGCGCCGACCGCGCACATCTGGTTCCTGAAGTCGCTGCCGTCGCGTCTGGGCATGGTGCTCGACATGACGCTGCGCGACATCGAACGCGTCCTGTACTTCGAAGCATTCGTGGTGCTCGAACCCGGCATGACCCCGCTCAAGAAGAGCCAGATCATGTCCGAGGACGACTACATCGCCAAGTGCGAAGAGTACGGCGAAGGCGAGTTCGTGGCCATGATGGGTGCCGAAGGCATCCGTGAACTGCTGCGCGGCATCGACATCGAAAAGCAGATCGAAACGATCCGCGCCGAGCTGCAGACCACGGGCTCCGAAGCCAAGATCAAGAAGTTCGCCAAGCGCCTGAAGGTGCTCGAGGCGTTCCAGCGTTCGGGCATCAAGCCGGAATGGATGATCCTGGAAGTGCTGCCGGTGCTGCCGCCCGAACTGCGTCCGCTGGTACCGCTGGACGGTGGCCGTTTCGCCACCTCGGACCTGAACGACCTGTATCGCCGCGTCATCAACCGTAACAACCGCCTGAAGCGCCTGCTCGAACTGAAGGCGCCTGAAATCATCGTGCGCAACGAAAAGCGCATGCTGCAGGAAGCGGTTGACTCGCTGCTGGACAACGGTCGCCGCGGCAAGGCCATGACGGGCGCCAACAAGCGTCCGCTGAAGTCGCTGGCCGAAATGATCAAGGGCAAGGGCGGCCGTTTCCGCCAGAACTTGCTGGGCAAGCGCGTCGACTACTCCGGCCGTTCGGTCATTGTGGTGGGCCCGACCCTCAAGCTGCATCAGTGCGGCTTGCCCAAGCTGATGGCGCTCGAACTGTTCAAGCCTTTCATTTTCCACAAGCTGGAAACGATGGGCATCGCCACCACCATCAAGGCGGCGAAGAAGGAAGTGGAAAGCCAGACCGCGGTGGTGTGGGACATCCTCGAAGAGGTGATCCGCGAGCATCCGGTCATGCTGAACCGCGCGCCGACGCTGCACCGCCTGGGCATCCAGGCGTTCGAGCCGGTGCTGATCGAAGGCAAGGCCATCCAGCTGCACCCGCTGGTCTGCGCGGCGTTCAACGCCGACTTCGACGGTGACCAGATGGCTGTTCACGTCCCGCTGTCGCTGGAAGCGCAGATGGAAGCCCGCACGCTGATGCTGGCCTCCAACAACGTGCTGTTCCCGGCCAACGGCGACCCGTCGATCGTGCCGTCGCAAGACGTGGTGCTGGGTCTGTACTACACGACCCGCGACAAGATCAACGGCAAGGGCGAAGGCCTGACGTTTGCCGACATCAGCGAAGTGATCCGCGCCTACGAGAACAAGGAAGTCGAACTGGCTTCCCGCGTGAACGTGCGTATCACCGAGTATGAGCTGGTCGACAAGGACGCCGTGGGCGATGCCCGCTTCGCGCCCAAGATCACGCTGCAGGCCACCACGGTCGGCCGCGCGATCATGTCCGAGATCCTGCCGAAGGGCCTGCCTTTCTCGGTGCTGAACAAGCCGCTGAAGAAGAAGGAGATCTCGCGCCTGATCAACACCGCGTTCCGCAAGTGCGGCCTGCGCGAAACCGTGATCTTCGCTGACAAGCTGCTGCAGTCGGGCTTCCGCCTGGCAACGCGCGCCGGTATCTCGATCGCCATCGACGACATGCTGGTGCCGCCGCAAAAGGAAAAGATCATTGCCGACGCGGCCGCCAAGGTGAAGGAATACGACAAGCAGTACATGTCGGGCCTGGTGACCGACCAGGAACGCTACAACAACGTCGTGGACATCTGGGGCGCCGCCGGCGACCAGGTGGGCAAGGCGATGATGGAGCAGCTCCAGCACGAAGACGTGGTCGACCGTCACGGCAACACTGTGAAGCAGGACTCGTTCAACTCGATCTACATGATGGCCGACTCGGGCGCGCGCGGTTCCGCTGCGCAGATCCGTCAGCTGGCCGGCATGCGGGGCCTGATGGCCAAGCCGGATGGCTCGATCATTGAAACGCCGATTACGGCGAACTTCCGTGAAGGCCTGAACGTTCTGCAGTACTTCATCTCCACCCACGGCGCGCGTAAGGGCCTGGCGGATACGGCACTGAAGACCGCGAACTCGGGTTACCTGACTCGTCGTCTGGTCGACGTGACGCAGGATCTGGTGGTGGTGGAAGACGATTGCGGCACGACCAACGGCGTGGCCATGAAGGCCCTGGTCGAAGGCGGTGAAGTGATCGAAGCCCTGCGCGACCGGATTCTCGGCCGTGTGACGGTGTCCGACGTGGTGAACCCTGAAACCCAGGAAACCGCGATCGAAGCCGGCACCCTGCTGGACGAAGACCTGGTCGACATGATCGACGCCATCGGCGTGGACGAAGTGAAGGTGCGCACCCCGCTGTCGTGCGACACGCGCTACGGCCTGTGCGGCATGTGCTATGGCCGCGACCTCGGCCGCGGCGTGCTGGTGAACTCCGGCGAAGCGGTTGGCGTGATCGCCGCCCAGTCGATTGGCGAGCCGGGCACCCAGCTGACCATGCGTACGTTCCACATCGGCGGCGCGGCATCGCGTTCGGCAGTGGCATCCAGCGTGGAAGCGAAGGCAACCGGTACCGTGCGTTTCACGGCGACCATGCGTTACGTCACCAACGCGAAGGGCGAGCTGATCGTCATCTCGCGTTCGGGCGAATCGCTGATCACCGACGACCACGGCCGTGAGCGCGAACGTCACAAGATCCCGTACGGCGCCATGCTGCTCGTGCAGGATGGCCAGGCCATCAAGGCGGGTACCCAGCTGGCCACGTGGGACGCGCTGACGCGCCCGATCGTGTCGGAGTACACCGGCACGACCAAGTTCGAGAACGTCGAAGAAGGCGTGACCGTCGCCAAGCAGATGGACGAAGTCACCGGCCTGTCGACCCTCGTGGTGATCGATGCCAAGCGCCGTACGGCTGCCACCAAGGGCCTGCGCCCGCAGGTGAAGCTGCTCGACGCCAACGGCCAGGAAGTGAAGATCCCGGGCACGGACCACTCCGTGACCATCGGCTTCCAGGTCGGCGCGCTGATTACCGTGAAGGACGGCCAGCAGGTGCACGTGGGTGAAGTGCTTGCACGTATCCCGACCGAATCGCAAAAGACCCGCGACATCACCGGGGGTCTGCCGCGTGTGGCCGAGCTGTTCGAGGCGCGTTCGCCGAAGGATGCCGCCGTGCTGGCGGAAGTCACCGGCACCACGTCGTTCGGCAAGGACACCAAGGGCAAGCAACGCCTGGTGATTACGGACCTGGACGGCAACGCCCACGAGTTCCTGATCACCAAGGAAAAGCAAGTCCTGGTGCACGATGGCCAGGTGGTGAACAAGGGCGAAATGATCGTGGAAGGTCCGGCGGACCCGCACGACATCCTGCGCCTGAAGGGCATCGAGGAACTGGCGCACTACATCGTCGACGAAGTGCAGGACGTGTACCGTCTGCAGGGCGTGAAGATCAACGACAAGCACATCGAAGTGATCGTGCGCCAGATGCTGCGCCGCGTGCAGATCTCGGATGTGGGCGACACCAAGTTCATCCCGGGTGAACAGGTGGAGCGTTCGGAACTGCTTGACGAGAACGATCGCGTGATCGCCGAAGGCAAGCGTCCGGCCACGTACGAAAACCTGCTGCTCGGTATCACCAAGGCGTCGCTGTCCACCGACAGCTTCATCTCGGCGGCATCGTTCCAGGAAACCACCCGCGTGCTGACCGAAGCCGCGATCATGGGCAAGACCGACGACCTGCGTGGTCTGAAGGAAAACGTGATCGTTGGCCGACTGATCCCCGCTGGTACGGGTCTGGCCTACCACCGTGCCCGCAAGGCGCGCGAGGCGGCCGAGCGCGAACGCGCCCAGGCGATCTCCGATGAAGAGCAGTCGCTCTTCATCGAGCCGCCGGTGGTGCCGGCGACGACCGAAGGCGAGGGCGACGCGGTCTAAGACTGCCAGCCTGAACCTGCAAGCAAGCTGCATGAAGAAGCCCGGCCCTGGTGGCCGGGTTTTTTTTGCCTGTCGTTATATGTCCGGTTTTATTTCTTCCTGTCTTCTTCGGTCATTTTTATTCGTCGTACGCATGCTTTGCCGCAAAGGCACTGACCCGTGCACCATGCGCCGCCGGGCGAAAGAAATCCGGGAACATTCGTCACAGCCCGAAGTAGTTAGCCGCGCCCTTGGTGGTATGGTTACGCCTTTCGCGGTTCCACCCCTTTTTCTAAGCTGTTGCTATGTCGCGCGCCCTGGCGATTCTCAAGGATGTTTTCGGCTACCACGCCTTCCGCGGCCGGCAGGGGGAGATCATCGACCATGTGGCCGATGGTGGAGATTGCCTGGTCCTGATGCCGACCGGCGGCGGCAAGTCGCTGTGCTACCAGATTCCCGCATTGCTGCGCCAGAGGGCGGGGCAGGGCACCGGCATCGTGGTGTCGCCGCTGATCGCGCTGATGCAGGATCAGGTCGCGGCGCTGTCCGAGGCGGGTGTGCGCGCGGCCGTGCTGAACTCGACGCTCAGCGGGGCCGAGGCCTCGGCGGTGGAGCGCGACCTGCTCGCCGGCCGCCTGGAGATCCTCTATGTGGCGCCCGAGCGGCTGATGACGCCGCGCTTCCAGGATCTGCTCCAGCGTACCCGTATCGGCGTGTTCGCCATCGACGAGGCGCACTGCGTATCGCAGTGGGGCCATGACTTCCGGCCCGAGTACATCCAGCTTTCGGTGCTGCACGAGCGCTTCCCGGAAGTGCCGCGCATTGCCCTGACGGCCACCGCGGATTCCGTCACGCGCGAGGAAATCGTGGAGCGCCTCGCGCTGCACGACGCCCGCGTCTTCGTCTCCAGCTTCGACCGCCCCAACATCCGCTATCGCATCGTCGAGAAAGACAATGCGCGCCAGCAGCTGCTGGCCTTTATCAAGGCCGAGCACCTGGCCGCCGACGGCACGCACGACAGCGGCATCGTCTACTGCCTGTCGCGCAAGAAGGTGGAGGATACCGCGAGCTACCTCAGCGCCCAGGGCCTCAACGCGCTGGCGTACCACGCCGGCATGGATGCGGGCGTGCGCCAGCACCATCAGGCTCGTTTCCGCGAGGAAGAGGGCGTGATCATGGTGGCCACCATCGCCTTCGGCATGGGCATCGACAAGCCGGACGTGCGCTTCGTCGCCCACCTGGACCTGCCCAAGAGCATGGAAGGCTACTACCAGGAGACTGGCCGTGCCGGCCGCGACGGGCTGCCGGCCAACGCTTGGATGGCCTACGGGCTGGGCGACGTGGTCCAACAAAAGCGCATGATCGACGAGTCCGAGGCGGATGACGCGCACAAGCGCGTCTCGTCCGCCAAGCTCGATGCCCTGCTTGGGCTGTGCGAGACCGCCGGCTGCCGGCGTGTGCGCATCCTGGGCTATTTCGACGAAGCGAGCGAACCCTGCGGCAACTGCGACACCTGCCTGGAGCCGCCCGCCACCTGGGACGGCACGCGTGAAGCGCAGATGGCGCTGTCCTGCGTCTATCGCACGGCGCAGGCCAGCCGCGTCCATTTCGGGGCGACCCACATGGTCGACGTGCTGCGCGGCAATGCGTCGGAAAAGATCCGCCAATGGGGCCACGACAAAGTCTCCACCTTCGGGATCGGGGCCGAGCGCACCGTGTCGGAATGGCATGCCATCTTTCGCCAGTTGATCGCCCACGGCCTGCTGGTCATCGACCACGGCGGCCATGGCGCACTGTTGCTGGGCGAGTCCGCCCGCGCCGTGCTCAAGGGCGAAATGCCGATCACCCTGCGCCGGCAGGTCAGCAAGCCCGTCAAGAGCGGCGAACGTGGGGCGCGCGGTTCCACCGGCACTCGCACCGACCATACCGCCGGCATGGATTCCGAGGCGCTGGCCAACTGGGAAGCCCTTCGCAAATGGCGCACCGAGACGGCACGTGAACACGGTGTCCCGGCCTATGTGATTTTCCATGACGCCACGCTGGCCGAACTGGCGCGCAGCGCACCGGATTCGTTGACTGCAATGGCTGAGGTCCCCGGCATCGGCGCCGCCAAGCTGGAGCGCTATGGCGACGCCATCCTGGAAGCGCTGGGTGCCGTGGAGGACTTTTGAGGCCCGGCCGCGCCAAGTTGAGAAGCACGCTTGTGCTTGTGTCAGAAGCTGCTTGACCGTTTACGTAGTCGCTGCTAGCATGTCAGATTCGAGTTTTTGGCTTTGGATTTCGCTCGCCTGTCGTAATTGTGGCCCTCGGTTCGCAATCGACAAGCCCGCCAGGGGATCGTGTGATGCTCTGGTGGTGTGGTCGCAGCGGGATCCCAGGCGAGCTCGCGCTCTTTGGCCAGTCTGTTCCTCCACAGGTCCGTCTCAAGAGCGCTCGCTCACTTTTCCCGCCCAAAACCCGTCGTTGCCTCTTCGGCCCATTGCTTGTGGCCCCAGGGGTGTTTTTCCGTAAAACCAAGCTGGATTGAACAATGCCAACTATCAACCAACTGGTTCGCAAGCCGCGTGTCTCTGAAGTCGTCAAGAGCAAGAGCCCGGCGCTTGAGAACTGCCCCCAGCGTCGCGGCGTGTGCACCCGTGTGTACACCACGACGCCGAAGAAGCCGAACTCGGCACTGCGTAAGGTCGCCAAGGTGCGCCTGACCAACGGTTTCGAGGTCATCTCGTACATCGGCGGTGAAGGCCACAACCTGCAAGAACACTCGGTCGTGCTGATTCGCGGCGGCCGTGTGAAGGACTTGCCGGGTGTGCGTTACCACATCGTCCGTGGCTCGCTGGACTTGCAAGGCGTGAAGGATCGTCGCCAGGCACGTTCGAAGTACGGCGCGAAGCGTCCGAAGGCTGCTTAAGGCTAACGCCAGGCAAGCTGGGCACAAAGCCCGAAGCAACAAACGATGGCCTGTGGCGAATGCGTCATGGTGCTGTCACCAGGCGGCGGTAAAACGGAGCGTTTGTCGCGCCGTGCCGTCGAGTAAGTGGTCACCCGGCGAATTTGCCTCGATGGAAGGCAAGCTAGTTGGTGGCCGGAGAGCGGGAAATCATTGCCGCGCTCTCAACTGAATCTAAAGGAAAGAAGATGCCACGTCGTCGTGAAGTCCCCAAGCGGGATATCCTGCCCGATCCGAAGTTCGGTAACGTTGAAGTTGCCAAGTTCATGAACGTCCTGATGCTGGACGGCAAGAAGTCGGTTGCCGAACGTATCGTTTATGGCGCGTTCGATCAGATCGAAAAGAAGGCAGGCAAGGCCCCCGTTGAAGTGTTTTCCGTTGCGATCAACAACGTGAAGCCGGTGGTCGAAGTGAAGAGCCGTCGCGTGGGCGGCGCCAACTATCAGGTTCCGGTCGAAGTCCGTCCGTCGCGTCGTTTGGCATTGGCGATGCGTTGGTTGCGCGAGGCCGCGAAAAAACGCAGCGAGAAGTCGATGGCGCTGCGCCTGGCAGGTGAGCTGCTGGAAGCAGCGGAAGGCCGCGGCGGCGCGATGAAGAAGCGCGACGAAGTGCACCGCATGGCCGAAGCCAACAAGGCGTTCTCGCACTTCCGCTTCTAAAGCGCGCGAGTTACGCGGTTGGTTGCCGGGCGGGCTGTGTTTTCACACGCTCGCCCGTTTGTGTTACGGGCGTTGGCAATGAGATGCCGGCGTCTCACGGACGAATAGAGGATTAAAGTGGCTCGTAAGACTCCCATTGAGCGCTACCGCAATATCGGTATCTCGGCTCACATTGACGCGGGTAAAACCACCACGACCGAGCGTATCCTGTTCTACACCGGTGTGAACCACAAGATCGGTGAAGTGCATGATGGCGCCGCCACCATGGACTGGATGGAGCAGGAACAGGAGCGTGGCATCACGATCACCTCCGCTGCCACCACCGCCTTCTGGAAGGGCATGGCCGGCAATTACCCGGAACACCGCATCAACATCATCGACACCCCGGGCCACGTGGACTTCACCATTGAGGTGGAGCGCTCCATGCGCGTGCTGGATGGCGCATGCATGGTCTACTGCGCAGTGGGTGGCGTGCAGCCCCAGTCGGAAACCGTCTGGCGCCAGGCTAACAAGTACGGCGTGCCGCGCCTGGCCTTCGTCAACAAGATGGACCGTACCGGCGCGAACTTCTTCAAGGTCTACGACCAGCTGAAGACCCGCCTGAAGGCCAGCCCGGTTCCCGTCGTTGTGCCCATCGGCGCCGAAGACACCTTCAAGGGTGTGGTCGACCTGATCAAGATGAAAGCGATCATCTGGGACGAGGCCAGCCAAGGCACCAAGTTCGACTACGTGGACATCCCGGCTGAACTGGCCGACTCGTGCAACGAATGGCGCGAGAAGATGGTCGAGGCAGCTGCCGAGTCGAACGAAGAGCTGATGAACAAGTATCTGGAAGAGGGCGAACTGTCCGAAGCCGAGATCATCAAGGGCCTGCGTGACCGTACCATCGCCTGCGAAATCCAGCCGATGCTGTGCGGCACCGCGTTCAAGAACAAGGGCGTGCAGCGTATGCTGGACGCCGTGATCGACTTCCTGCCGTCGCCGGTCGACATCCCGCCGGTCACCGGCGTGGACGACGACGACAAGGAAACGTCGCGCCGTGCCGCGGACGACGAAAAGTTCTCCGCTCTGGCGTTCAAGATCATGACCGACCCGTTCGTCGGCCAGCTGATCTTCTTCCGCGTCTACTCGGGCAAGGTCAATTCGGGCGACACCATCTACAACCCGGTCAAGAGCAAGAAGGAACGCCTGGGCCGGATTCTGCAGATGCACGCCAACCAGCGCGAAGAAATCAAGGAAGTGCTGGCAGGCGACATCGCCGCCGCGGTTGGCCTGAAAGAAGCCACCACGGGCGATACGCTGTGCGATCCGGACCACATCATCATCCTGGAACGCATGGTGTTCCCGGAGCCGGTGATTTCGCAGGCTGTCGAGCCGAAGACCAAGGCTGACCAGGAAAAGATGGGCATCGCCCTGAACCGCCTGGCACAGGAAGATCCGTCGTTCCGCGTCAAGACCGACGAAGAATCCGGCCAGACCATCATTTCGGGCATGGGCGAGCTCCACCTGGAAATCCTGGTCGACCGCATGAAGCGCGAATTCGGCGTGGAAGCCACCGTGGGCAAGCCCCAGGTTGCGTACCGCGAAACCATCCGCAAGACCTGCGACGAAGTGGAAGGCAAGTTCGTCAAGCAGTCGGGCGGCCGTGGCCAGTACGGTCACGTGGTGCTGAAGCTCGAGCCGCAAGAACCGGGCAAGGGCTACGAATTCGTCGACGCCATCAAGGGCGGCGTGGTTCCGCGCGAGTACATCCCCGCAGTGGACAAGGGCATTCAGGACACCCTGAACTCCGGCGTTCTGGCAGGCTTCCCGGTGGTCGACGTCAAGGTCACGCTGTTCTTCGGTTCGTACCACGATGTGGACTCGAACGAAAACGCGTTCAAGATGGCCGGCTCCATGGGCTTCAAGGAAGGCATGCGTCGCGCAAGCCCCGTGCTGCTCGAGCCGATGATGGCCGTGGAAGTGGAAACGCCCGAAGACTTCATGGGTAACGTGATGGGCGATCTGTCGTCGCGTCGCGGCATTATCCAGGGCATGGACGACATGGTCGGCGGTGGCAAGATCCTGCGCGCGGAAGTTCCGCTGGCAGAGATGTTCGGCTACTCGACCTCGCTGCGTTCGGCCACGCAAGGCCGCGCTACGTACACGATGGAGTTCAAGCACTACGCTGAAGCGCCGAAGAACGTAGCCGACGCCGTGATCACGGCACGTGGCAAGTAAGTAAAAAATCCGCCGCCGCGCGTTGTGCGCGGCGGCACCATGAACACGACATACTGGTTTCGATTAGGAGCTGAAAAATGGCAAAGGAAAAGTTCTCGCGGACTAAGCCGCACGTGAACGTTGGCACGATCGGTCACGTTGACCATGGCAAGACCACCCTGACGGCAGCAATTGCCACGGTGCTGGCAGCCAAGTTTGGCGGTTCGGCCAAGAAGTACGACGAAATCGACGCAGCGCCGGAAGAAAAGGCACGCGGTATTACCATCAATACC
>NZ_BAAILO010000077.1:0-823 GCF_054589115.1 Cupriavidus sp. 8B
CAATCCACCCAAGTTAAGCCTCAGCATGCCTTGTAGGCGGCATGTCGATGAGGTTTGTGGCGAGGTGGACGTGGCTTAGCGCGATCCGGTCGCACGCGATGGGTACGTGTTGCAATCAAGTGCAAGGTCTCATTCAGAGCAGCCTTGGCCCAGCGCAAGCCGAGTAGCGCTGCTGACAGGACAGGTTTGAGGGCGGTGATGGCGTAGGAACGGTTGATCCGACGGTTCGGATCAACGTCATGTTCCTGCGCGGCGCCAAGGCAGCAGAGGGCGTGGAGGTTGTCGCTCAGGATTTTGGCGCCGAAGTCCTGCCTGGCGGCCAACTGTGAGAGGCCGGACAGGTGTTCAAGTGCCATGCGGTGTTTGAGACGTTTAAACGCCTCCTCCAGGCGCCAGCGCTGGTGATAGAGATCGCGGAAGGTGGCAGCCGGATAGCGGCGCATGTCGAGCAGATTGGTGATGAGCACGCGTACCTTACCGGCTGGCGAGATCTGCCGGATCAGCCGGACGGTCTGCGGGGTAGCCGCACATTCATAGTCGCGTGCGTCATTGCGGGCTGGAGCCGGGAGCGTGACGATGGCCTCGTCGCGGCCGGAGCGGACGAAGTGTCGCACTGCGGTAAAGCCGCTGCCGTCGGCGCGCATGCAGAAAGGGATTTTTCGTTCGTTGAGCACGGCCACGAGCCAGCGGGCGGGGTAGCCGCGGTCGAGCAAGAGCAAGTCGTCGAATTGCAGGCGGTCCAGATGCTCGAACAGGATCTGGCGTTCGTTCTCGTGCACGCTGTGCAGTGAAGCAGCGAGCATGATCTCGGCCCCGGGGAGGT
>NZ_BAAILO010000078.1:0-1468 GCF_054589115.1 Cupriavidus sp. 8B
TGCGGTAGCTTTGCCCTGATGCCGCTGGCTTGGCGTGACGTATTTCAGGCCGCTGTGTCGGTGCTCGTCGTTGTACCAGCGCACGAAGCGCAACACCCAGTCACGCGCTTGTTCCAGGCTCTCGAACGGGCGCTCCGGCCACATCGGGCAGTACTTCGCCGTGCGGAACAACGCTTCGGCATAGGCGTTGTCGTTGCTCACCCTGGGCCGGCTGTAGGAGGGCACCACGCCTAGGTCATACATCGCTGCCAGCATGGTGGCCCCTTTCATGGCCTTGCCGTTGTCCGAGTGCAGTACCAGCGGACGACCCGCGGTCTGCTCCCGCAAACAGCCGTGCATCAGCAGGCGGCTGGCGTGCTCAGCCGTCTGGCTCTCATGCACCTCGTTGGCGACCAGCTTGCGGCTATAGATATCCTTCATCATGTACCAGTAGAAGAACTTGCCCTTGACCGTGGTCGGTAGCCAGGTAATGTCCCAACACCACACCTGGTTCGGACCCGTAGCCCGGTGCGTCGTCAGCGGGCGCACGCACGGGGCCTTGCTGCGGCCGCGCCGACGGCTTTGTCCCGCTGCATGCAGCACCCGGTAGATCGTCGATACCGATCCCACGTAGATACCCTCATCCGCCAGCTTTGGCACGATCTGGTGCGGCGTCAGGCTCGCGTAACCTGGCTGGTTCGCCGCCTTCAGCACCGCCTGCCGTTCTGCTTCGCTGAACTTGTTGGCCGGTGCCTCGCGACGCGCTTCCAGCCGCCCGTCGGCGGGGGCTTGCCGCCAGCGCTGCAAGGTCCGCCCGGTCAAACCGAGCGCCTCGCAGGCCTTCTCCTGCCGGGCCCCGGCGCTCACCGCTTCGTCGATCAACTCTATGGCTTCCAAGCGATCCGGGGTGCTGATCAGTCTTCCTCGTCCCGTCCCCAGATCGCTGCGGCTTTTTTTTGCAAGACCAGCAGTGCTGCCGTCTCCGCCAGCGCCGCATTCTTGCGCTTGAGCTCGCGTTCCAGTTCACGCACTCGCCTGCGCGCCGCTTCGTCTTCCCGCCGCTGTGCCAGCGTTCGCTTGACGGGCGCAGCCGCATTGGCCTGCTCGCACGCCTCACGCCATTGCTGAACCTGCTCTGGCTGGATGCCTTTGCCGCGGCAGTATTCCGACAACTCCGCTTCGCTTAGCGGCGCTGTCTCCAACACCACGCGGAACTTGTCCGCGCTGCTCCATTGATCACTTTGCTTTCCGTCACCCGGCACAATTCTTCCTGCTTCTCTCGCCATCCTGCGCCAAGTCCGCAAGGTCACTGTCGTGATCCCTGTGGCCTTGGCCAACTCCACTACCGACCGGTTCAGCGGCGGCATCATCTGCTCCACCACCCATTCCCGATGCTCGGTTGCATATCGTGTCATCACCTATTCGCACACCGCCCTCCATTTTGCTTCACCAAGGAGACCGAGGCGACAAGTATCCTGACATGGAGGGC
>NZ_BAAILO010000079.1:0-4161 GCF_054589115.1 Cupriavidus sp. 8B
CACGCGACGATAGTAGACCGGTGAGCCGATGTCGAGCGAGCCCAGGTCTTGCGCACGCAGCACGAACTGCCTGCCTGAGGCGTCGGCAGTGACAGTCGGCGGGACTTCGAGCCCGGTGAAGCTGCGCGTCTTCTCGCCTGACTTGCCGGCATCCACGCCGATATATGCGCCCGATAGCAGCGTCTCGAGCCCCGACACGCCGCTGGTTGCAAAGCGAGGCCGCACCACCCAGAAGCGTGTGTCGGCCACGGCGAAGGTCTCCGCGTCCTTGGTCAACGCGATCGTCGCGATCACATGCGAACGGTCCGCGGCCAGCCGTGCCGTCTTGACCAGTCCGATATCGACGTCCTTGTAGCGCACGGGGGTCTTGCCCGGCGTCAAGCCTTCCGCGGTGCGGAATGTGACGGTGATCTCGGGCCCGCGCGACGCAAGCGTGTTGATCAGCAGCGAAAGTCCGACCACCGCCGCAACGATGGGGATCAGCCAGACGAGCGAGGGTAGCCAGCGCGCGCGAGGCTTGCGTCCAGGCTGCGGTACACCGTGAGGCGGGGGATGATTAACGTGTTCTGGCATGGTCGGAGTGGGGAGATTCGATGGGGGAAGACGACGTCTCGAGCGCATCCCACAGCAGACGGGGATCAAAGCTCAGTGACGCGAGCATGGTCAGCACGACAACCGAGGCAAAGGCCAGGGCCCCGGCGCCGGGCATGATCGTGGCCAGCGCCCCGGCCCGCACCAGCGAGGCCAGCAGTGCCACCACGAAGATGTCGAGCATGGACCACCGGCCGATGACTTCGACCAGCGCGTAGAGCCGGGTCTGCTCGCGGATGCGCCAGGTCGATCTGCGGCGCACCGATAGCAGCAGCAATGTCAGGATCATCATCTTCAGCAGCGGGACGACAACGCTGGCGATCAGCACGACGAGGGCCAGCATGTGCGAGCCGGACAGCCACAGATAGATCACGCCGGACATGATGGTGTCGCGCTGCGTACCGAGAATTGACTGCGTCACCATCACCGGGAGCAGATTGGCTGGGATATACAGAAGGTAAGCGGCCAGCAGGAAGGCCCAGGCGCGCGCCACGCTGGCCGGCTTGCGATGACGCAGTACGGCGCCGCAGCGCGGACACGGTTCGGCCTCGAGCGTCATCGGACTGAGCCGGTCACAGGCGTGGCACGACAGCAGTCCGAGCGAAGTGGCGGTAGCGTGGGGCGATTGAGGCGTGGTCATGACGCGGCATCCAGTGAGCAGGGTGGCACGTCATCTGCATCATGGACAGCGAGGTGATGCCACAGTTCGCGCGGCTCGAAGGACAGGATGGCGGCAAGTACGACTACAAGGGCACCGAACGACCAGAGGGCGACGCCAGGCAGCACCTGCGCAATGGTGGACAGCTTCACCACCGTGACCAGCACGCCGATCATGAACACTTCGATCATGCCCCACGGGCGCGTCTGGCGAATGCTGCGCACGATGAGGTCGAACCCGGGTGGCATGCGGTGCTGCGCCATCGACACGAGCAGGTAACACATCATGATCAACTCGGCCAGCGGAAGCAGGATCGTCGTGGCGAACACGAGCATCGCCACCAACGTCATGTCGTCCGCGTAGAGCGCCTGTACGGAGCCCCATAGCGTGGTCTCCATGTGCGAGCCCTTGAGGTCCATAGCGACAATTGGGTACGCGTTCGAGATCAGAAACAGGATCAGAGCGGTCACCACGAGCGGCAGCAGGCGGCGATAGGCAAGCGAACTGTCGCGATAGAGCCCACCGCCGCAGCGCAGGCAGGTGGCACGTTCGCCCGGTTTCAGTGCCACACGCGTATGGAGTGCGTCGCAATGCTCGCATGCAATCAGCCGGCGCGGATCCTGTGGCGGAGCTGGCAGCGGGAAGTGGTTCTGATGCACTACGTGTCCTGGTATGGTTATCGGCCTCGTTGCATGAGGCAAGCAGTGCGTCGAGCGCACCGGAATCTTTCGGGATTTCGGTATTCTGCTACAAAATGACTTTCGTGTCATCATGACAATGAGTATCGTATAAGGATTGCAACGGGCACTTCTGCTGCAAAACGCCTCCTTGTCCCGCTGTTTCATGCTGCATGCAGGCCCTTTTTTTCCTCAGAACGATATCCATGAAAGTTGTCTGCGAAGTCGAAGTTCGCGAAGGCCTGCCGCAGGACATCCTCGCCGCGGCCGAACGCCTGATTGTCGTGGCGGAGGCGCCGTGAGACGCTGCGCGCTCGACGCGAGTCGCGGACGGCATGGAGCCTGTTCGTATAAAGGAAGGCGGGACGTTCATGGCCTACGCCATGTTGTCGGCGTTGTAGCAGCGTATTGATATAATCGCCTCGTCACATAAGGACAACTAATTGAAGATGCCTGCCGATCCTGATCCCAAAGACCACCGCCCTCGCGTTGCCGCCGAGCGGCGTGCACGGATGCGCAAGCGTCTCATTGAAAGCGCGATGATCGTTTTTGCGCAAAGGGGTATTGGGGCCAGCGTGATCCCGGATGTCATCGCGGCAGCTGGCGTCTCACAAGGTTCCTTCTACAACTACTTCCGTACTAACGACGATCTGCTGGCGGCTGTCAGCGACGCGCTCAGTCACGACATGGTGCAAATGATCGAGAGCGTGGTCGGCAATATCGAAGACCCGGCGTTGCGTGTTGCAACGGGTATTCGCTTGTATCTGCACCTTGCACGATCCTATCCTGTGGTGGCGCAGTTTCTTTCCGGTACAGGCCTGAGTTTGGTCGGCAAGAAGAGTGCGGTGTACGAGTACCTGCCCTCGGATATCAAGGAAGGCCTGAAGACGGGCACGTTTGACGAGGCTTCGGCCGATGTTGCATTGGACATGGTGGCAGGCGCGGGGGTGATCGCCGTTCACCGTATGGCCCAGGGAAAAACGACTAAGGATTATCCCGAGCGGATTGTCCGGGCGGTGTTGCGGTCGCTCGGCGTGTCTGCATCGAGTGCCACAAAGTTGACCTCTGCGCCTTTGCCAAAGCTGGTCGCTGCGCCTGAATCACTGCTCGAAAAGGCACAGGAAAAGCTCGCCGAAATGGCCGAGCCCTCCAACTTGCGGGGGTAGCCAACACTATGGCACTTCGCCGCTCGCTTCGGCGAGCAAGCCATCGAACAGCACTTCGCTCGCATCCAGCGGCGACTTGGATATCGCATCAGCCGCCGCTTCCTCCACGCCTAAGGCGCGCAATGCCACGGCGGCGGCGAGCTCCGAAAAATCTTCGCGACATTCGGTTTCAAGCATGCGGTGCATTGCGCTCATTGCCGCGCCGGCAACGATATTGAACCCCAGGGCGGTCGGCATGCGCTTGAAGCGATTGCGTCGAATACCTTCCTCTATGTCCCTGCGGACGAACTCCAGCATATTGGGTGCCTGGTAGCCAGCCCAGCCAAGCCGGCCAAGGATTCCAGCCACACCCGGCTGGCGTATCGTAAGTATCGACGCCAGCCGTATTCCCCTGGCGATGTGTTCGGCCGGGTCGTCATGGCCGCGCACAATGGGGTCGGCGGCCCGCACCCATTGTTCAGCAATATTCCCAACAAGCTCCCGCACGATCGCGTCAGACGACGGAAAGTACTTGTAGAACGTGCCACGTGAGACCCGTGCTGCCGAAATGATGTCGTCGATGGAAGGCGTCGCGGCGCTGTTCTCTACCATCAAGCGCATCGCACTGTTCAGCAACAGCGAGCGCATACGCTGCCGCCGCTTTGCCGCAACTCGCTGACGGTGGTCGCGAGTCTCCCACGGTTCTGTTTCAGCTGCCAATCTCTTCTGTATTGGGGTCATTGATCTGTTCTTTCCTTATGGTCAATGAGTCGACATGGCCGCGCGCACAGCACTTCCTGCACGTTCGGTCTATGCCCATCACATCACTCCGCGTCCAGTGCTTGTCTCTGCGCGTCCACATGCTTGCGGTCGCACGCACCTTCTTCGTCTCATGTGGAATCCGGTACGTCATAGTCGTCCCGTTCCACACATAAAATAAATTGTACGTCATCATGACACGTAAGTCAGGATGATGTATATTCCGGGCTATCGGGAAGGGCGAAAGCCCTAACAGGCCTGCCGTCGCTGACGCCAGCACGAGTCCGTGGAGCGGCTCGGTGGCGTGGATCGCTGATGACTCGCAGGCGAG
>NZ_BAAILO010000080.1:0-46283 GCF_054589115.1 Cupriavidus sp. 8B
TGAACGACCGTTTCTCCATATAAATCAATGGTTTACATCCATGTGATTGCTAGCGGATATAGCGGTCACCGCTAGTGGAATTAGCGATCCTCAACAGCTACGCACCATTCCCGATGTAGCGCACAAGCTTGGGCCATTGCCCGTGCAAGTAGTGCAATGCCTTGCCGAACAGGCTTTGTGGCAGCACGGAGCGTAGGTGCAGCAAGAGCATTGCCTCAAGCTCCTTGAGCAGCGGCTGGCTCTGCTCGGCACGAACCCGCTGCCGTTGCTCCAGCGTCATGCCTTGCGTTTGTGCTTCGATGGCGAACAGCTTGCCAAGGCGCTCGAGTGGGCACGCCCGAGCAGGTGGCCAACCGCATCTGCGCATTGGCCGAAGCTGGCTTTAAGGGCACGACGCTGTCGTTCGTCGACTAAGTGAAGAAGTTCCCGTACTTCCGCGACACGGTGCTGCCGATCGTGGACGCACGCGGCCTGCGTCTGCCCGGAGGGTCGAAGAATGGCAGGCAATAAGCACGACCCGCTGGCGGCGCTGTAGCAACAGTTCAAGCAGGCGATGCGCGGCTTCGCCGGCGCGGTGACCGGTCGCCTCCCCCGCCGAGGTGCCGACCAGATCACCCTCGCCCGCCCAAAAAAATTATTTCCAAAATCATATGTTTATGCTTAAACTATGTGAAACAACAACGAGCGCGTGGCGACGATCGCGCGAGACACGTTCCCTGGCGGCTTCTCCGGTTCCATATCCGCCCCCCATCAGGAGACAGGCAATGACCCCAGCTAGTAGCGCTCAACCCTGGCACCCCACTTCTCGCACGACCTTTACGGTACTTTTCGTATGCTTTCTTGCGATCCTCTTTGAAGGCTATGACGTCGGCGTCATGGGAGCGGTACTGCCCGCGCTCGCCGACGACCGCTACTGGAACCTGACGCCGCTGGAACTCGGTGCCCTTAGCAGCTATGCCCTGGTCGGCATGTTCTTTGGCGCCTTCTTGATTGGCACGCTAAGCGAGATGATAGGCCGCCGCCGCATGCTGCTGCTCTGCGTTTCCTTGTTCTCGCTGACCATGCTGGGTGCATCCTACGCGCCGACGCCCGGCATCTTCGGCGTCTTGCGATTTATGGGCGGGCTCGGACTCGGCGGCGTCATTCCGGTCGCCGCCGCATTGACCATCGAGTACTCGCCGCCGCATCGCCGCAGCTTCAACTATGGGTTGATGTACTCGGGGTATTCGGTCGGCATCCTTTGCGCAGCCCTCATCGCGATGTGGCTGTTGCCGAATCTTGGCTGGCGTGGCGTGATTGGCCTGGGTGCCGTGCCCATGGTGTTGATACCGCTAATGGCGTGGCTGCTCCCCGAGTCGCTGGAATACCTGGTGGGGCAAGGTCGGATCGATGAAGCGCAGGCATTGGCCGATCGCACTGGTCATGGCCGGCTGCCGTCACAAGCCCGGCCCGCCAACAGCGCCGCCCGCGCCACCTGGCGCGACGTGATGTCTAGCATGTTCTCCCGCAACCAACTACGCGCGACAGCGTGCTTCTGGATCGCACTGTTCTTCGGCTTGCTGCTGGTCTACGGCCTCAATACGTGGCTGCCGACCATCATGCGCAAGAATGGCTACGACCTCGGCTCCAGCCTTTCCTTCCTGGTTATCTTCAGCCTTGCTTCTGCGGTGGGCGGCCTCTTCCTTGGCAGCGCGGCGGACAGGATGGGCGCCCGTGGCACCGTCGTGCTCTTCTACCTGATCGGCGCTCTCGCCATCGGCGCGCTGATGTTCCGCAGCTCCGTTGCCGTCAACTACCTCCTGGTCGCGCTGGCAGGCGTGGGCAGCGTCTCGGCATCCTTGATTCTTACCGGCTACCTGGCCGGTTACTACCCGGCACACGCACGGGCCGCGGCAACTGGATGGGCCCTGAGCTTCGCGCGATTCGGCGCCATGAGCGGCCCGCTTGTCGGCGGCTACGTGGCCGGCTCAAACCTGAGTTTCGGCTGGAACTTCATCACGTTCTCCGTTGCCGGCCTTGCCGCTGCGCTGGCTGTGGCGCTACTGCCATCGGCACGGGAACCAGTCGTCGTGGCTCGCACTGGCCCGCGAAGCAACGCATAAATCGCCTGAGGCGGGGCGTCGGCTTCCACGCAAGCCGTCCCAGTAACCTCGAGCTCCGCGCATATATATGATTTTGGAACTATTTATGCTTAAACTATATTTTTCTCAACAGGGAGCCGGCGCGGTGCGCGCTTACCGCCCTAACTTGAGCATCAGGAAGAAAAGCCATGGCTGAGCGTTCGTTTGTCGAAGAAGTCAAGAAGTTGCGCCTGGGTTCCGGCGAGGTATTCAGCGGTGAAGGCATCCTCGCGGTCACCAAGGCGCTGCTGGAATCCGGCGTCGCCTACGTGGCCGGCTACCAGGGCTCGCCGATCTCGCACCTGATGGACGTGCTGGCAGATGCGCAGGACATCCTTGCAGAGCATGGCATCCGGTTCGAGAACAGCGCGAGCGAAGCCACCGCGGCTGCGTCGCTGGCCGCCTCGGTCAACTATCCGCTGCGCGGCGCGGTAACGTTCAAGGCCACCGTAGGCACCAACGTGGCGTCGGACGCGCTGGCCAACCTGGCTTCTGGCGGCGTCACCGGCGGCGCGCTGATTATCGTCGGCGAAGACTACGGCGAAGGTTCCTCGATCATGCAGGAGCGCAGCCACGCGTTCGCGATGAAGTCGCAGATGTGGCTGCTCGATCCGCGCCCCAACCTGCCATGCATCGTGCAGGCGGTGAAGGACGGCTTCGACTTGTCCGAAGCTTCCAATACACCGGTGATGCTCCAGCTGCGCGTGCGCTCGTGCCACGTACATGGCCAGTTCGTCGCCTCCGACAACCGCCGCAGCCGCTTCTCGATCCAGGACGCGCTGGACCATCCCACGCGCGATCTCAGCCGCATCGTGCTGCCCCCAGCGAGCTTCGTGCACGAGCACGAGAAGATCAAACAGCGCTGGCCCGCCGCCGTGAAGTTCGTAGAGGAGCGCCAGCTCAATGAGTTCTTCCAGGGCGAGATGGATGACATCGGCATCGCCGTGCAAGGCGGCAGCTACAACACGCTGATCCGCGCACTGGAACAGCTTGGTCTGGCCGACGTGTTCGGCGAGTCGAAGGTCCCCCTGTACGTGATGAATGTGGCCTACCCGCTGATCGAATCGGAGTGGGAACGCTTCTGCGCGGGCAAGCGCGCCGTACTGGTGCTGGAAGAAGGCCAGCCCAGCTTTGTCGAGCAGAACGCCGCCAACATCCTGCGCATGGCTGGCACCACTGCCACGCTGCATGGCAAGGACCTGCTGCCGCTGGCCGGCGAGTACAACACGGCCACGGTGCTCAAGGGGCTGCGCGCCTTCCTGGAGCAGTACGGCAAGATCGAGCCGCAGCCCGAGCCGAAGCCGGCGCGCAAGGTGATCCCGCTGGTGCAGGCACCGGCCGCCACCGTCGATGCCGTTGCCGCTGAAGTGCTGGAGCCGCAGAAACTGGTCGACGAGAGCGTGCATGCGCGCCCGCCCGGCTTCTGCACCGGCTGCCCGGAGCGCCCGATCTTCACTGCGATGAAGCTGGTCGAGCGGGAGATCGGCGAGCACCATGTGAGCGCCGACATTGGTTGCCATCTGTTCTCGATTCTGCCGCCGTTCAACCTGGGTAACACCACCATGGGCTATGGCCTGGGCGGTGCCAGTGCCGCGGCGCTGAACGCGCCGGCGGGCAAGCGCGCCATCTCGGTGATGGGCGACGGCGGCTTCTGGCACAACGGCCTGACCAGCGGCGTCGCCAACGCGGTGTTCAACAAGAGCGATAACCTGACCATCGTGGTCGACAACAGCTACACGTCGGCCACCGGCGGGCAGGACATCCTCTCGTCCACCGCACACAACGACACGCGCAGCACCGGCCATGCTATCGAGGATGCCGTGCGCGGCGTGGGCGTCAAGTGGGTGCGCACCATCCGCCGCACCTATGACCTGAAGGCCATGAAGGCCACGCTCAAGGAAGCGCTGACCACCGGTGCCAAGGGCCCCAAGGTGCTGATCGCGCAGAGCGAGTGCATGCTGAACAAGCAGCGCCGCGAAAAGCCCAAGACCCGCAAGGCGATTGCCGACGGCCAGCGTGTGGTGCGCGAGCGCTTCGGCGTGGATTCGGACACCTGCACCGGCGACCACTCGTGCATCCGCCTGTCGGGCTGCCCGTCGCTGACGATCAAGCCGAACCCGGACGCGCTGCGCACCGACCCGGTCGCCTCCGTGCTCGATAGCTGCGTGGGCTGCGGCCTGTGCGGCGAGGTCTCGCACGCCGCGGTGCTGTGCCCGTCGTTCTACCGCGCGCAGATCGTCACCAACCCGACCCGAACGGACAAGCTGCGACAGCGCCTGCGCGACGCCGTGATCGGCTTCCTGCAGAAGCGCGATGCCGTGCGCCGCGCCCACCTTGCATTCTGAACACCAAGATTCAAGAGGTTCAATCGTGAACGCACCCAACAACCTCACCGCAAAACCAATCAAGATCGCTGTCCTCGCCATGGGTGGCGAAGGCGGCGGTGTACTGGCCGACTGGATCGTGGATCTCGCCGAGCACAACGGCTACGTCGCGCAGACTACTTCCGTACCCGGCGTGGCCCAGCGTACTGGCGCCACCATCTATTACGTCGAACTGTTTCCGCGCGAGGTGGCCGAGCGTGCCGGCCGCATGCCAGTCCTGGCACTGATGCCGACACCTGGCGACGTCGATGTGGTACTCGCCTCCGAACTGATGGAAGCCGGTCGCGCCGTGCAGCGCGGGTTGGTGACGCCGGAGCGCACCACACTGGTGTCTTCCACCCACCGCGTCTACTCCATCGCCGAGAAATCCGCAATGGGCGACGGCCGCGTCGACAGCAACGAACTTATCGCCCATGCCGGAAAGGCGGCCAAGCGCTTCGTACGCTTCGATATGGCACAGGCGGCCGAAGCCAGTGGCAGTGTCATCAGCGCCGTACTGTTCGGCGCACTAGCAGGCACCGGCGTGCTGCCTTTCAGTCGCGCGCAGTTCGAAGCCACCATCGAGCGCGGCGGCGTTGGCGTCAAACCCAGCCTGCGCGCCTTCAACGCGGCATTCACCAAGGCAGAAATCGGCGATGCGCCAGGTGCCGAGGCGGAAAGGTTCTTGGGCGAACTCAAGCCACAAGACGCCAAGGTTGCACAGGTTCTGCGTCGCGCCCGCTCCGAGCAACCGGCGGAGTCCCACTATGTAGTGGTGGAAGGCGTGCGCCGCATGATCGACTACCAGGACGTGGCCTACGCCGACCTCTACCTTGACCGGCTGGCAGCCGTGCGCCAGGCAGTCGGTAGGAACGACTTTGTCCTCCTGCGCGAAACCGCGCGCCATCTGGCCCTGTGGATGTCATACGAGGACACCATCCGCGTAGCCGATCTCAAGACCCGCCGCAGCCGCTTCGAGCGCGTGCGCGGCGAGGTGCGGGCCGATGATAAGCAACTGCTCGCAATCAATGAGTTCATGCACCCGCGCCTGGAAGAGATCTGCGAAACGCTGCCGGCCGGGCTCGGCCGCTGGCTGATGAAGCCGCATTTCGTACACCGGCTGGTGCGCCGCTTCACCACCTCGGGCCGCGTGGTCACCACCAGCTCGCTGCGCGGCTACCTGATGCTGTGGGCGGTCTCGCGCCTGCGCGGCATCCGCCGCAGCACGCTGCGCTATGCGCTGGAAACCGAGCGGATCGAAGGCTGGCTGGCCCAGGTGCTGGCCGCCGCCCGCCTCAATCCGGCGCTGGCGCTGGAAGTGGTGCAGTGCCAGCGGCTGGTGAAAGGCTACAGCGACACCCATGTGCGCGGCCTGACCAACTACCAGACCCTGATGAACGCCGTGATGCGGGCGGGTGCCCGCCTGGCCCCGGCCACCCTGCGCGAGTTGCGCGAGGCCGCGCTGGCCGACGAGCACGGCAAGAAGCTGAAGGAAGCCCTCGCCCGCCACGCGCTGGCGTGACCTTCACTAGCCAACCCCATAGCAGGAACCGCAGACCATGAGCACTACGCATACCTTCCGGAACCGGCACAAGATCCATTTCTCGGAATGCGACCCGGCCGGCATCGTCTTCTACCCGCAGTACTTCGTGCTGTTCAACGACCTCATCGAACGCTGGGTCGACGCCCTGTTGCCGGACGGCTACCACGGCGTGATCGGCGCGCGCCGGCTGGGCATGCCGACCGTGCACATGGAGGTGGACTTCAAGGCGATCAGCCGCTTTGGCGACCAGGTCTGGCTTGAGCTGGAAGTGGTGCGCCTTGGGGACAAGTCGATCACGCTGGCCTGGCGCTGCACTGGCGAAGATGGCGGACTGCGCATGGCGGCCACGCAGACCATCGTGATGACCTCGCTGGACACGCACCTGGCGATACCGGTGCCCGACGACCTGCGAGCCGCAATCGAACACGGCCCTGCCCCCGCAGAGCGGCCGATTCCCGAAACCACCGTCTGAATGCCGACGTACCCGCAGCGCGGGTACCGAAGGCTCCGGCAGTAACTTCATTGGAAGCAGCCATGAACATTGTATGTATCGGCGGTGGCCCCGCCGGCCTGTATTTCGGCCTGTTGATGAAACTCCAGAATTCCGCCAACAAGGTCGTGGTGGTCGAGCGCAACCGCCCCTATGACACCTTCGGCTGGGGCGTGGTGTTCTCCGACGCCACCATGGACAACCTGCGCGAGGCCGACCCGGTCTCGGCCGAGACCATCGGCGATGCGTTCAACCGCTGGGACGATGTCGAAGTCCACTTCAAGGGCCGCGCGGTGCGCAGCGGCGGCCACGGCTTCATCGGCATCGGCCGCAAGAAGCTGCTGAACATCCTGCAGGCGCGTTGCGAGGAAGTCGGTGTGGAACTGGTGTTCGAGAACTACGTCGAGGACGACCAGGCCATCGCGCGCAAGTACGACGCCGACCTGGTGCTGGCTTCCGACGGCCTCAACAGCCTGGTGCGCAAGCGCTATGCCGACACCTTCCGCCCGGACATCGACACGCGCAACTGCCGCTTTGTCTGGCTGGGCACGAAAAAGGTGTTCGACGCCTTCAACTTTATCTTCGTGCCGACCGAGCATGGCTGGTTCCAGGCGCATGCCTACCGTTTCGAAGACGGCACCTCGACCTTCATCGTCGAGACCCCGGAACAAACCTGGAAGGCCGCCGGTATCGACCAGATGAGCCAGGAAGAGGGTATCGCCTACTGCGAGAAGCTGTTCGCCCCGTACCTGGATGGCAACCCGCTGATCAGCAACGCCGGCCACCTGCGCGGCTCGGCGATCTGGATCCAGTTCCCGCGCGTGATCTGCGAGAAGTGGGTGCACTGGAACAACCTGTCCAGCGACAGTGGCCTGGAGAAGAAGGTGCCCGTGGTGTTGATGGGCGATGCCGCCCACACCGCGCACTTCTCGATCGGCTCCGGCACCAAGCTGGCGCTGGAAGATGCCATCGAGCTGGCGCGCACCCTGCGCAACACCGACGGTTCGCTGGAGGATGCACTGAAGCACTACGAAGCCGTGCGCTCGGTAGAAGTGCTAAAGATCCAGAACGCTGCGCGCAATTCGACCGAATGGTTCGAGAACGTCAGGCGCTATGAAGAGCTGGAGCCCGAGCAGTTCGCCTACTCGCTGCTGACCCGCTCGCAGCGCATTTCGCACGAGAACCTACGCGTGCGCGACAAGGCCTGGCTGGAAGACTACGAATCGTGGCTGGCCGAACGCGCCGGCACGGATGCCGCCGCCGTGCCGCCGATGCTGACGCCCTACAGCGTGCGCGGTGTGGAACTGAAGAACCGCGTGGTGGTATCGCCCACCGCCATGTATTCCTGCCAGGACGGCGTGCCGGGCGACTTCCACATGGTGCACCTTGGCAGCCGCGCATTGGGCGGTGCCGGCCTGGTGATGGTGGAAATGACGGCGGTGTCGCCGGACGGCCGCATCACGCAGGGTTGCCCGGGCCTGTGGAATCACGAGCAGGCGGCGGCATTCGCCGGCATCGTCGGCTTCGTGCACGAGCACACCAGCGCACGCATCGGCGTGCAGATCGGCCACGCCGGCCGCCGCGGCTCGACCCAGCTGGGCTGGGAGCAGATGGACCACCCGCTGGCCGAGGGCAACTGGCCGCTGATCTCGGCCTCCGCACTGCCGTACCTGCCGGGCGCTTCGCAGACGCCGCGCGCCATGACGCGCGCAGAGATGGACCGCGTGCGCGATGACTTCGTCGCCGCCGCCCGGCGCGCGGCGGCGGCCGGCTTTGACTGGCTGGAACTGCAGGCCGGCCACGGCTACCTGCTGTCGAGCTTTCTCTCGCCTGTAACCAACCAGCGCAGCGACGAATACGGCGGCTCGCTGGAAAACCGTATGGCCTTCCCGCTGGAAGTGCTGCGCGCGGTGCGCTCGGCATGGCCACAGGACAAGCCGGTGTCGGTGCGTATTTCTGCCACTGACTGGGTCGAGGGCGGCAACAGCGCCGACGACGCGGTGGCAATGGCGCGCCTGTTCAAAGAAGCCGGTGCGGACGTGATCGACTGCTCTTCGGGGGAAGTCAGCCCCGACCAGAAGCCGGTGTACGGACGCATGTTCCAGACTCCCTTCGCGGACCGCGTGCGCAACGAGGCGGGTGTGCCGACGATCGCCGTCGGCGCCATTACCGAAGCCGACCAAGTCAACGGGATCATCGCGTCGGGCCGTGCCGACCTGTGCGCCATCTCTCGTCCGCACCTGGCCGACCCGTCCTGGTTGCTGCGCGAAACCGCGAAGCTTGGCTACCACCGCGTCGCATGGCCGAAACAATACCTGCTGGCCAAGGACCAACTTGAGCGCAGCCTCGGGCGCGCGGCTGCGGGGGCCTGACGGCTTCCCTATGAGGAAAGAACTCACCGGAGAGGAAGACAATGTCGAATACCTCGTATGACACCTACCGCGAAAACGTAGCCGGCCGCGCCGACGTGGAAGATACGCCCGAGCTGGTCGCCTACTACAAGGAACTGGGGCAGCTCAAGACCGGCGCGCTCTGGACCGTCGCCAACAAGATCGAACCGTGGCAGCCGAAGTCCGATTCGGTGCCGGTGCTGTGGCGCTACCGCGACCTGCGGGATCACGTGCTGCGTTCGGTCGACCTGGTGACGCCGGAGAAGGCCGGCCGCCGCGTGATCTACCTGAACAACCCCGGCCGCCAGGATGTCTCGGCAGCGGTGGGCTGGCTCTATTCGGGCCTGCAGGTGATGCACCCCGGCGAGGCCGCGTCCGCGCACGCCCACTCGTCGTCGGCGCTGCGCTTCATCATGGAAGGCAGCGGCGCGTACACCATCGTCGACGGCCACAAGATGACGCTGAACGTCAACGACTTCGTGCTGACGCCCAACGGCACCTGGCACGAACATGGCGTGGCCGCCGAAGGCACCACCTGCATCTGGCAGGACGGCCTGGACATCCCGCTGGTCAATGCGATGGAAGCGGGGTTCTACGCCGTGCACCCGGACCTGCAGCAGGCCATGACACACCCGATCGACGACATGCCGGCGATCTGGGGCGGCAAGGGCCTGCGTCCGCACGACGGCAACTGGAGCAAGCCGTACTCGCCGCTGTACAAGTACGAATGGGCCCCGACCTACGAAGCACTCGTGCGCCACAGCAAGGTCACCGATGGCACCCCGTTCGACGGCGTGCTGATGCACTACGTCAATCCGGTCACCGGCGGCCCGGTGATGCCGACCATCGGCGCCAGCATGCAGCTGCTGCGCCCGGGCGAGGCCACCAGGGCCCACCGCCATACCGGCAGCTTTATCTACCAGGTGGCCAAGGGCAGCGGCTACTCGATCATCAACGGCCAGCGCTTCGAATGGACCGAGCGCGACATCTTCTGCGTGCCGTCGTGGGCCTTCCACGAGCACGCGAACGCGTCGGCCAGCGATGACGCCGTGCTGTTCTGCTTCAACGACCTGCCGGTGATGCATTCGCTCGGGCTTTATCGCGAGCAGGCGCTGGCGGAGAACGGCGGGCATCAGGTCGTCCCTTAAACCTCAGCAGTACCTGTTTTCCAAGTTGTGCTCCCGCACCGATTGCGGCCTTTTCCGGAGTTATCAAACCATGCGTCTCGTAACCTATCGCGCTGAAGTCGCTGCCGCCGCCCGCCTGGGCGCCATCGTCGACGGCAATGTTGTTGACCTCGCCCGCTTCGGCACCGCCGTCGGCGTGGACATTCCCTCCACCATGATCGAGTTCATCGACCTCGGCCCCGAAGCGGTCCGCTCGACTAGCGCGCTGCTGAACGAATATCGCGGCAAGCTCCCGTTCGGCGTGGCCGTGCCGGCTTCCAACGTCAAGCTGCTGGCGCCGATCCCGCGTCCGCGCAAGAACATCTGGGGCATCGGCCTGAACTACGTCGAGCACGTCGCCGAATCCAGCCGCAGCCTGGACACCTCGAAGGAACTGCCGAAGGAGCCGGTGATCTTCTCCAAGCCGCCCACCACCGTGATCGGCCCGGGCGACGCCATCGAGCACAACAAAGAGATCACCCAGCAGATGGACTGGGAAGTCGAGCTGGCCGTCATCATCGGCACGCGCGGCAAGGGCGTAAAGGAAGCCGACGCGCTCAACTACGTGTTCGGCTACAGCGTGATGATCGACATCTCGGCGCGCGACTGCCGCCGCGCCGGCCAGTGGATCTATTCCAAGGGCCAGGACACCTATGCCCCGTTCGGCCCGGTCATCGTCACCGCCGACGAGATCCCCGACCCGCACACGCTGGACCTGTCGCTGACCGTCAACGGCGTGACCAAGCAGAGCTCCAACACCCGTCACATGTTGTTCAAGGTGCCTGCGCTGATCGCGGACATCAGCAAGGGCATGGCGCTGGAGCCGGGCGACATCATCGCCACCGGCACGCCGGATGGCGTGGGCGCTGGCCGCACGCCGCAGGAATGGCTGTGGCCGGGCGACACCGTGGTGGCCACGGTGGAAGGCATCGGCGAGCTGCGCCACCCCGTGGTGGCCGTCTAAATCCCGTCTTCCCCGCGCAAGCGGGGGTGACCGCTCCAAGCGAGGCACACACATGCTCAACCTGCCCAAGTTCAAGGCTGCGGCCGTACAGGCCGCTCCCGTCTTCCTCGATCCGGACGCCACGGTCGACAAGGTCTGCCGGCTGATCGGGGAAGCCGCCGACAACGACGCCAGCCTGGTCGCCTTCCCCGAAGTATTCGTGGCCGGCTACCCATACTGGAGCTGGTTGACCAACCCGGTCGACGCCAGTCCCTGGTTCGAGCGGCTGGTCAAGGCTTCCATCGAGATCCCTGGCCCGGAGATCCGCAAGATCGCGCAGGCGGCGCAGGCCAACCATATCAACGTGATCGTTGGCGTGAACGAGCGCAGCCGCACCGGCGTCGGCACCCTCTTCAATACGCTGGTGACCATCAGCGACGAAGGCCGCATCCTGGGCCGCCACCGCAAGCTGGTACCGACCTGGGCCGAGAAGCTGACCTGGGCGAACGGCGACGCCTCGGCGCTGCGCGTGCACCAGACCAGCGTCGGCCCGCTCGGCTCGCTGGCCTGCGGCGAGAACACCAACACGCTGGCGCGCTTCTCGCTGCTGTCGCAGGGCGAGCTGATGCACGTGGCCAGCTATATCGCGCTGCCGGTGGCGCCGGCCGACTACGACATGGCCGAGGCCATCAAGGTGCGCGCCGCCGCCCACTGCTTCGAGGGCAAGGTGTTCACCGCGGTGTCGTGCTCGACCGTGTCAGAGGAAATCATCGAGGCGATGAGCCCGCTGAACCCCAAGGCGCGCGAGCTGCTGTCGCGCCGCAACAGCGCCTTCTCCGGCTTCCTCGGCCCCGACGGCCGCGTGATAGGCGAGCCGCTGATCGACGTGGAAGGCATTGTCTACGCCGACATCGATCTGTCGCGCTGCATCCAGCCGCGCCAGATGCACGACATCACCGGGCACTACAACCGCTTCGACATCTTCGACCTGCGCGTCGACCGCCGGCCGCAGCAGGCCGCCCAGTTCCTGGACGGCGCCAGCCAGGCCTTCGACCTCGACGCCGAGGAAGCGGAACTCAACGCATTCGACCTTTCCGAGAGCAAGTAAATGTCTTTCCTGCTGACACCCCAGAAGCCGCTGCGCATCGGGCAGATCGTGCCGTCTTCCAATACCACCATGGAGACGGAAATCCCCGCCATGTTGCGCGAACGTGAAAAGGACTTTGCCGAGCGCTTCACCTTCCACTCCAGCCGCATGCGCATGAAGAAAGTGGTGAAGGAGGAGCTGGAGGCGATGGACCGCGACAGCGACCGCTGCGCCATCGAGCTGTCCGACGCACGCGTGAACGTGCTGGGCTATGCCTGCCTGGTGGCCATCATGAGCATGGGCAAGGGCTATCACCGCGTCTCCGAGACGCGCCTGACGCAGCGCACCGTCGACAACGGTAACCCCGCACCGGTGGTGACCAGCGCCGGCGCGCTGGTGGACGGCCTGCACGCCATGGGCGCGAAGCGCGTCTCGGTGGTGTGCCCGTACATGAAGCCGCTGACGAAGATGGTGGTCGACTACATCGAGAGCGAAGGCATCGAGGTCAAGGACTACACCGCGCTGGAGATCCCCGACAACCTGCAGGTCGCCGCGCAGGATCCGGCCTACCTGCTGGAGATCTACAAGCGCATCGACACCACCGGCGTCGACGCCATCGTGCTGTCGGCCTGCGTGCAGATGCAGTCGCTGCCGTCGATCCAGAAGGTCCAGGACGAGTCGGGCATCCCGACCGTATCGGCCGCCGTGGCCACCACCTGGCAGATGCTGCGCAAGCTCGACCTGCGCACCGAGGTCGCCGGTTGCGGCGAGCTGCTGAGCGGCAAGTACTGAGCGCCATCCCACGCTTTCGTCGTCCCTGACCGAGCGGGGACGACGTTTCGCACACGCACATGGACGACATTCACTTCTACGAGCCCACGCGCGGCCACGGGCTTCGGCACGATCCGCTGGCCGCCATTGTCGGGCCGCGCCCGATCGGCTGGATTTCGACGGTGGACAAGGCCAGGCGCGCCAACCTGGCGCCCTACGCGTTCTTCAACGTCTTCAACTACACCCCACCGGTTGTGGCGTTCTCCAGCGTCGGCTACAAGGACACCGTGCGCAACGTCGAGGACACCGGCGACTTTGTCTGGAACCTGGTGACGCGCCCGCTGGCCGAGCGCATGAACGTGACCAGCGCCGGCGTGGCGCCCGAGGTCGACGAATTCGGCCTGGCGGGCCTGACTCCGGCTCCGTCGCGGCTGGTGTCGGCGCCCCGCGTGCAGGAAAGTCCAGTCTCGTTCGAATGCCGCACGACCAAAGTCATGCAACTGAACCAGGCCGACGGCGCCATGCTCGAGACATGGATGGTGCTGGGCGAGGTAGTCGGCGTGCATATCGACCGGGCCTTGCTGCCGGACGGTGTCTATGACACCGCCGCTGCTCGCCCCATCCTGCGCGGTGGCGGCCCGGCCGACTACTATGAGGTCAGCAAATCGACGCTGTTCCAGATGCGCCGGCCGGCCTGATGCGCGGACCTGGTCTCAGTTGGCAGGGCTGTGCAGGTGGATCAGCAGCTTCAGCGTGGCGCGCAGCTCGTCGGCCTTTTTCTTGCCGAGCGGCGCCAGCACGTGGTCCTCATGGGCCCGGGCCTGTGCGATCAGGCTGGAGGTCAGCTTTTGCCCGCGGGGCGTGATGCGCACCAGCGTGATGCGCCGGTCGGTCTCGTGCGGGATGCGCTTGACGTAGCCTTGCGCCTCCATGCGGTCGAGCAGGCGCGTCACGGTGGGCTGCTTGGTTACCGAGATCTGCGCCAGCTCCCCGATGCTGATTGGCTTGCCGCCGGACAGCGTAGACAGGACGCGCCAGTCTGAGATGGTGAAACCATTGGCTTGCACGATCACGTGGAATTCTCCCGAGATCAGCTGGCTGGCCTGCGCCAGCAGGGCGGGAGTGTAGTTGTCGACGAAATCGTCGGCGGCGGTGTCGATGGGCTGGTTCATGCGGTCCGGTGGGCGGGTAGCGGCTTCGTCGGCCGCGTGACGGGGAGAACATACCACGGCGGGAGAGTTCGTCCACGGCGAGGCAGGCCTGGCAGCCCGACCGCCTTCTTGGCGTGCACAGGAAGTTTAGGTATAAAGTAACTGATTGCGCGGCCTCCCTCGCTTCGCCGGCGAGCCAGACACGCTGCAATGCTGCAGGAGTGAGACGATGCAGACCGCCCCCCAGTCACCCACCGAAATACCGTCTTCTCCGGCGAGTGACGACAACTGCGCGCCACGAGGCATGCTGGCGAAGTACCCCTCCTTTCGCTCCGAGGATGTGGAGGAGGCCCAGGGCAAGATCGCTGCGGTCTTTTGCCCGCATGAGTTGCGCGTGGTCGGTGCATTACAGCAATTGCACGTCCAGCACAATCTGGTGCGGCTGCATGAGACCGCCATCAACTTCCTTGCCTACGGCGCCCATGTAGAGATCGACCCTGGCTGCCTAAAGCACTTCTATCTCGCCCAGATCCCGGTTGCGGGCCATGCTGAAATCCAGTGTGGGCCGCAGCAGATACTTTCTGACGTCCGCACAGCCAGCCTGCTGAGTCCAGACACCCCAACCCGAATGCACTGGCACGAGGATTGTGCGCAAGTCTTGCTCTGGATCCAGAAGGAAGCAATCGAGCAACGTTTCGCATTGCTGACTGGGCGCGATCCCAGCGGGCCCCTTTCATTCGATCCGGCGCTGCCCCAGCACGCTGGACTTTCGAGTCCATGGAGCCAGGCCGTACTCGACCTTACCAGGAATATCGACCAGCACGGCACCAACTGGCTCCAGTTTCCGGCCGCGGTGGCGTCGATGGAGGACTACCTGCTGCGGACGCTGCTGCTGCTTCAACCGCACACTCACACCTATCTCCTTGCGCGCAGCGCCGAGCCCGCCAGGCCACGTCATATGCAGCGGGTGATAGATTATGTCCGCGCGAATGCCGACACACCGCTGACCGTCGCCGACCTAGCGCAAGTCGCCTGCGTGAGCATCCGGGCGCTGGAAGAAGGCTTTCGCCGCCATCTCAATACGACGCCGTTAGCCTATCTGCGGGATGCCAGACTGGACTGCGTCCGACAAGCGTTGATTGCTGCCGCCGGAGCGGAGCAGGCCTCCATCACGGATATTGCATATCGCTTTGGCTTTACACATCTCGGCCGGTTTGCGGCCTACTACAAGAAGCGCTTCGGCGTTTCTCCGTCTGCGACCCTGCGCAGGGGTGCAGCGGAGCGCCATGTCAGCGACCCCGGGCCTTGAAAACCAGCGGGCTCTCTAGACCTCGCGATACCCCTGCGGCATCGACCTGTTTCACTGCCTTGCAGTCGTTGATACAACAACGCCAGCCCGCGCTCGCGGGTGATTGGATACCTACACGCCCGGCCATCCGGCAAGGCTACCGCCCCACCCTTTCCTGATTCCACCGCCTCCTTTTCCCGGTCCGCCAGTGACGGCTCGTTATCTGGATATTGGCCGGCGGATTGTGGATAGCAGCGTCATCACCGCTACACCAAACTACGTTTCACATGGCTACATGCGAGCCAATACAACAAGTGGAGACGGACATGCAAGGAATCGAAGGCAAGACGGCAATCGTGACCGGGGGCGCGACGATGATTGGCGAGGCCGTGGTATCGGCCCTGGTCTCGGCTGGCGCCAACGTCGTTGTCGTCGACATCGACCAGCAAGGCGGCCGCAATGTTGCCGAGCGGCATCCGGAGCGCTGCCGCTATGTGGCCGTGGACGTGACCAGCGATGCCGACGTCGCTGCCTGTATCGCCGACACCATGGAGACCTTCCGTGGCATCGACCTGCTCGTCAACTGCGCCTGCACCTACGTGGATAACGGTGCCGATTCCACACGCGAGCAGTGGCTGGAGTCCTACAACGTCAATGTCGTCGGCGCGGCGATGATGCTGAAGGCGTGCGTGCCGGAGATGAAAAAGCGCGGCGGCGGAGCGGTCGTCAACTTTGCCTCGATCTCCGCGGGCGTGGCGCAGTCGGGGCGCTGGCTGTACCCGATTACCAAGGCAGCGATGCAGCAATTCACACGTAGCGCCGCATTGGATCTAGCCCCGGACAACATTCGAGTCAACTCCGTCTCGCCGGGCTGGACGTGGTCCTCCGTCATCAGCGCGCTGAGCGGCGGCGACAAGGCGAAAGCCGACGGTATCGCCGCAGATTTTCACCCACTCGGCCGGCTCGGCAAGCCAGAAGAAGTCGCGCAAGTGGTTCGCTTCCTCCTGTCAGATGCTTCCGCCTTTGTTACCGGCGCCGACTATGCATGTGACGGCGGATACGGCGCCCTCGGCCCCGAGGGTCGGCAAGCAGCCATCAACCGGCTGACGACATAGACCGGCCGGTGATTCTGGGCGACCTCGGTTCGCCCGGCACGAAGTTAATTGCACACAAGACAATCCCACAGGAGAGACACATGATCCCCCATTCCATCGACAAAATCACGCCGCGCAAAATTGCGATTGTTGGCGCGGGCCAGGCAGGGCTACTGCTCGGGTGCGGCCTGCTGGATCAAGGCTATGAGGTCACGCTAGTGACAAACCGCACCGCTGACGAGGTATGGGGCGGCAAAGTGATGTCGTCCCAGTGCATCTTCGACCAAGCACTCCAGATCGAGCGCAATTTCCGGATGAATCAATGGGAAAGGCAGTGCCCCACGGTGGACGGCATCGGCCTGACCATCCCTACCGACGACGGCAAGGGCGAAATGGCCATCCACTGGCGTGCCCGCTTGAATGCCTACGCACAGTCTGTCGATCAACGTGTAAAGATGCCAGGCTGGATGGCGGAGTTCGAAAGCCGTGGCGGCATTCTACGTATCGAAAATGTCGAGATTCCCCAGCTTGAAGCCTTGGCCGAAAGTCATGATCTTGTTCTCCTGGCCGGTGGCAAGGGAGAGATCGTCAATCTGCTGACACGCAATGATGCACGCTCGCCTGTTCGTCATCCCCAACGCCAGTTGGCACTGGCTTACGTGACGGGCATGCAGCGCAGTGGTCCGTTTGAGTGCGTCAACTTTAATTTGATTCCCGGCATCGGCGAGTACTTTGTCTTCCCGGCCCTCACCACCCAGGGCAGTTGCGAAACGCAAGCCTGCGACATCATGGTCTTCGAAGCCATTCCTGGCGGCCCGATGGACCGTTGGGCAGACGTCAAGTCCGCCGACCAGCATCTGGATGTCTGCCTAGGCATCCTGCGCGACTACCTGCCGTGGGAAAGCGAGCGCTGTGCCAATGTACGACTTACCGATGCCAATGGGATCCTGAGCGGACGCGTCACCCCGACCGTGCGCAACCCTACCCTTTCCCTGCCTTCCGGCCGGTTTGTAATGGGGCTCGGCGACGCGGTCATGGTCAACGACCCGATCACCGGCCAGGGCTCGAACAACGCCACCAAGGGCGCCCTGCACTATTTCGAGGCCATCCTGCGCCATGGGGACAAGCCCTTCGATAAGGCATGGATGCAGCAGACCTTCGACGGCCTTTACGAAGGCTATGCCGAACCGGTCATCCGCTGGACAAATTCCTTGCTGTTCCCGCCGCCAGACCACATCGTCAAACTGCTGGCCACAGCGCAGCACGCGCCGCGCATCGCCCAGCGCATCGCCAACGGATTCAACGATCCGCGCGACTATGGCAGCTACTGGTTCAACGAGGAAGCCACCGAGGCCTGGATCGCTGAAGAGTCGCAGTCCAAGGCCGCCTGAGGCAAAAAAACACCCACACGAAAGCAAGCAGCCTGCTCACCGTGCAACGGTTGAGCAGGCGACAGGAGACAGCCATGACAGACGCTCGCGAATTTCGGAATGCCCTCGGCCGCTTTGCCACGGGCGTAACCATCGTCACAACGCGCACCCCCGACGGAGAGCCCTGGGGCGTGACCGTGAATAGTTTCAGCTCGGTATCGCTGGAGCCTCGCCTGGTGCTGTGGAGCCTCGCCAAGAAGTCCTACAGCCTCGAGGCATTCCAGAAGACCGGGAGTTTCGTGATCCACGTCCTGGCAGCCGACCAGGAACATGTCTCCAACCGCTTCGCACGAGGCGCGGAAGGCAAGTTCTCGGGCATCCCCTGCACGGATGGCATCGATGGCTCGCCTGTACTGTCAGGTTGCGCAGCGGTATTCCAATGCCGCAACACGCATCAGTATGACGGCGGCGATCACCTCATCTTCCTGGGCGAGGTCCAGCATTTTGACTCATCGGATCGGGAATCCCTGCTCTTCTACAAGGGAAACTACGCCCGTACCGCCAACGCTCTTACGGAGCTTTCCGAGCTGATCCGCGCCGAATACGTCGCCGCGACCTAATTCCGGTACCGCACACGGCAATCCGTCTAAAGGAAGCTGGCCAACGCCGCGACCGAACGTATTTGCCCGTCTCTCTATCCTTTCCCCCGGGATACTCCAATGAGTACGTATGACGCCGTCATTATCGGCAGCGGTATCAATTCGCTCGTCTGCGCTGCCGTTCTAGCCAGACGCGGCAAGCGTGTCTGCGTGCTGGAACGCAATAGCACGCTGGGCGGATGCATTCGCACAGAGGCCCTGAATGCACCGGGCTATCTCCACGACACGTTGTCCACGGCTCATCCGCTGTTTGTCACGTCGCCGGGCTACGCGGAGCTGAAGGATGAACTTCATCAGGCAGGACTCAGCTACCGCAATAACGGTACGCCCACTGGCGTACTGTTGCCCGATAACCGTTCGCTGATTCTGAGCACGTCCCGTGAGCGCAATGTCAGCATATTCAATTCGCTGGCAAGCGGCGACGGTGATGCCTTTCAGTCCGCCATGCAAGAGGTCGAGCAAAACGCCGGCCTGGTGTTCTCGCTGCTGGGCAACGAACTGTGGAGTGCCGGTGTTGCAAAGACCGTGGCCGGCCGCCTGTGGAAACAAGGCGTGCATGACACCGTCGCCTTCTTTTCCCCTGCCCTGATGAGTTGCCGCAGCTGGCTGGAGACCCGGGTCAAATCCGACTTGGTCCAGGCGCTGCTCGCGCCTTGGGTACTGCATACAGGCCTTGGCCCGGAAAGCGCCATGTCTGCATTGATGGGAAAAGTAGTCGCCTTCACGCTGGAGGCGGTTGGCCTGCCTATCGTCCAAGGAGGCAATGCCCGTACTGTCGACGCCTTCCGCAGAATCATCGAGAGCCGGGGTGGTGCCTTCCACGTTAATGCCGACGTCGAGGACATCCTGGTCGAGGGCGGCTCGGCGCGCGGCGTAAGGACGCGGGACAACCGCGTTTTCATGGGCAAGGAGATCATCTGCAACGTCACGCCCGGCCAGCTTTACGGAAAGCTACTGGCCGCTGAGCACGTTCCCCCTGGCCTACGTCAGCAGGCAGCCGAGTACCGCTACGGCAAGGGGAACATGCAGATCCATTTGGCGCTGTCCGCCCCTCCGGACTGGCCCCAAAAACATCTGCGCGACGTCATCTACCTGCACCTTACCTCGGGTCTAGACGGTGTCTCCAGGGCAGTCAGCGAAGCCGAGCGAGGCCTGCTTCCAGCCGAAGGCACGATTTGCGTTGCCCAGCCTTGCGCTGTTGACCCTTCCAGAAGCCCGGCCGGAGGCTGGGTGCTCTGGATTCAGGTTCCGGAGTGTCCGCGTCAAGTCAAAGGCGATGCTCTTGGAGAGATCGCTGTTCCCGCGGATGGTCGCTGGACCGCCGAACTCCGTGAGCGCTACGCCGACCGGATTATCGACCGCATTGCTCGCCAAGTTCCAAATCTCAAGGCGAGCGTCGTCGGGCGTACGGTCCTCTCCCCGGCGGATCTTGAGTCGATGAACGTCAACCTCGTCGGCGGTGATCCCTATTCCGGCGAATGCAGCATCGACCAGTTCATGTTCTGGCGTCCGGTCCCTGGCGTCAAGGATCACGCTACCCCGGTTAAACATCTGCACCACATCGGCGCCTCGACCCATCCAGGCCCCGGTCTTGGCGGTACCTCCGGTTACCACGTCGCAAATGCGCTCGCAAAGAAACGGGCGAAATCTAACTCATAAGTGAAGCAACCACAGGAGACAACAACCATGAGCAACAGCCTCGCCAACTTTGCAGCAGACCTGCTGTCCGGCCGCATCCGTGTGGTGGACCTGACGCAGACCTTGAGTTCTGAATTTCCAACTATCTCGTTGCCTCCGGAGATGGGCCAGACCTGGCCTTTCCGGCAAGAAACCATCTCGCGCTACGACGATCGCGGACCGAACTGGTACTGGAATAACTTCTCCTGCGGCGAACATACCGGGACCCACTTCGACGCACCAGTCCATTGGATCTCTGGTAAGGACTTGCCGGACAATACGACCGACACCATCCCTGCCGAAAAATTCTTCGCCACCGCCTGCGTCATCGACTGCTCGAGGGAGGCTGCAGAAGACCCGGACTACTTGCTCACTGTCAACGCCGTCAAAGCCTGGGAAGCACGGCATGGCCGCATCCCTCCGCGCTCCTGGGTCCTGATGCGCACCGACTGGTCCAAGCGCAATAGTCCCGAGGCGTACCTGAATGCGCGTGACGACGGCATGCACACACCTGGCCCTGACCTGGGCGTCGTCCAGTGGATGATTGAAGAGCGCGATGTCCATGGATTTGGCGTCGAAGCAATTGGCACCGACGCGGGCCAGTCCTATGGCTGGGAGTTCCCGTTCCCGTGCCACTACCTCATGCATGGCAACAACCGCTACGGTCTGCAATGCCTGACCAATCTCGACCAACTCCCGCCGCAGGGTGCATTGATTGTCGCTGCCCCGCTGAAGATCAAGGACGGTTCCGGCAGCCCGCTTCGCGTCCTGGCTCTTATTCCCGGCTGATACTCCGCTAACCCGCCCATAACCACAAAGGAGGAGAACGAAGTGAAGAATCGAGCAATCTCGGCCATGCTGGCCGGTTCGCTTGCGCTAGTCGGCAATCAGGCCCTCGCAAAGGAGGGCGCAGACCAGTATCCCAATGGAGCTGAAAGCTGGATGTCGGGAGCTTTGCCCCCGCCTGGCACCTATTTCCTCAACTACACCGGCTATTACGGCGGTAAGCTCAAAGACGGCAACGGCGACAACGCAAACATCGCTGGCAATCCTGCAAAGGTTGACGCCTGGTTCGACGCGTTGCGGGTGGTGAAGGTCACCAACATCACGCTTCTTGGCGCGAGCTGGGGCATGCAGGCCATCGTTCCGCTCGTCTACCAGTCCATGAATTTGCCCCAGATGGGCGGCCGTCGCAACGCCACCGGCTTGGGTGACATCACGATCGACCCGATAGTGCTCGGCTGGCATGGTGCGAACTGGCATGTCACGACGGGTCTGGACATCTACGCGCCCACGGGCCGCTACGACCAGAATGATCCCAGGGCCAGCATCGGCGCGAACTACTGGGCCTTCGAGCCAGTTGCGGCATTCACCTGGCTGAACCAGAGTGGCTGGGAAATCTCTGCCAAATTCATGTACAACATTAAGGGGAAGAACAAGGACTCCAACTTCGGCGGCATGACAGGAAGCTACCAGTCCGGACAGGAATTGCACGTCGATTACGCCCTGGGCAAGCACATCGGCCCGTGGACTGTCGGCTTGAGCGGGTACTACCTGAAACAGGTCACGGACGACAAGTTCAATGGCGCCGTGGTGCCAGAAGTGCCTGGCGTGTGGAGCCGTGGCCGTCGCGGCGAGGTGCTGGCTATCGGCCCTAGCGTCTCCTACACCAACGCCAAGGGATCTAGTTTCATCGCCCAATGGCAGCATGAAGCGTATGCCAAGAACCGGTTTGGCGGCGACAAATTCTGGTTCAAGGTGGTCACCGCTTTCTGACGGAATGGGCCCGCGAGAGCGGGCCCTGTGCTGTGCTTCTGTAGCCATGCGAGAAGGCGGCGCTGATTTTCGCCTCGGTGCGAACGGCAACGTGGCCTGCCGGTCAAGGCGTGCCGCGCCGTTGTAGATATGCTCCAATAGCAAAAGCCCTGCCTTCGAAAGCCAGCCCATTAGGCTGACTCCTATATGAGTTTGCGGCGGAGCGGAAGAGGTGAAGCATGATCCTTATTAGCCGCCAGCTGTTCTCGGCCAGCCCGGAAATTCGGGTGCGAGATGTAACGCTCTCCGCACACGACGACTTCCAAACCCAGCGAGCCAAGCTTGCAAGCATCATGCTGGACGCAATGTACCAGTTCGTCGGCCTGCTAGACGTCGACGGCAAGATGCTCGAGATCAATCGCGCAGCGCTCGAGGGAATCGGCATTCAAATGGATGACATTCGCGGAATGCCATTCTGGGAGGCCAGATGGTGGGTCATCTCTCCGGAGACCCAGCGCGTCTTGCAACAGCTGATCCGGCGCGCAAGCCAAGGCGAGTTCGTCCGCGGTGACTTCGAGGTATACGGCCAAAAGAGGGGCGAGGAGACGATCATTGTCGACTTCTCGCTATTACCTATTAGAGATTCGGATGGCAACGTGGTGTTCCTACTGCCTGAAGGGCGCAACATCACGGAAAAGAAGCGCACCGAGGCAGCGCTTGCGCGAAAGAACGAGGAGCTTCAAGCGAGCTGGGATCTGATCTGCCGTCAGCGCGATGAACTGCAGAATCTTTACGACAGACTCACGGTTGAGCAAGAGCTCTCGGAGCGGCTGCTTTTGAACCTGCTGCCCTACCCGATCGCTGAACGACTGAAGGCACGTCCGGAAATCGTAGCCAACAGCATCCCAGAAATCATAGCCGACAGCTTTCCCGCAGTGACGGTCTTGTTTGCGGACATCGTGGCGTTCACGCGTTTCTCGGCGGCCATGAGCGCCGAATGCCTGGTCGCAGTGCTCAACGAGATCTTCACCGAATTCGATACCATCGCCGACCGGCGCGGGCTTGAGAAGATCAAGACGATCGGGGATGCTTACATGGCAGCAGCGGGGCTACCGCAACCGGTTTCTGACCATGCTGTCCGAGCTGCCGACATGGCACTGGACATGATAGACGCGCTCACCCTGTTCAATCGACGCACCGGCTATAGCCTCCAGATGCGAGTGGGCATCAATAGTGGTTCAGTGGTGGCCGGCGTCATCGGCAAGCGCAAGTTCATCTACGATTTATGGGGCGATACAGTAAACACCGCAAGCCGGATGGAGTCCCATAGTTTGGCTGGAAGGGTGCAGGTTACCGACGCAACGCGCAATCTGTTGGGCGGGGCCTTTCTGTTTGAGGATCGTGGCATCATCGTCGCGAAAGGTATCGGTGCAGTGCATACTTGGTTTCTGACTGGCCGGTGCGCACCGGTATCACGGTAGCATCGTTTCATCGCGAGACACATCGATCCCAACATCTCCGAACCCGCCTCAACGCGTGTCGTACTGTCTGTTGCGCGGCAACGTACCTGGAATGATTCGAATCGTTGCGAAACTGAGAATCGTCAACCACTGCCCGACAAGGCCCCGCACCGGCCGCGCTGCCCAGCCGATACGGTCTTAGTCTGGGGCCATTTGTGTGAGCCGGCCTTTATCGCTGCCCGCTGCTCTTCTCCTTCTGCAGCCAAGGGTGGCGCCCGGTGTCTTCGCCAGCATAGTCCGGGTCAAGGTAGATATAGCAACGCTGAATCCCTGAAATCGCGAATCTCAAACGCATCGCACCAGCGCCCCGCGTGTGTCACGCCCGCGCGCCACGCTGCACCAGCGGCCGTGGTGCCGTGGCTGGCGTTGAAGCCCATGTTCGGCATGCCCGTCGATCTTCCGGTAGCGTAGCAGCGACGACAGCCCGACGAAGGTGTCGGTGCCCGCACTCGCCACGCGGTATCCTTGGCTGTCCCAGGTGCGTGTGTCGTTGTTCCATTGCAGGTTCTGGCCAAACGAGCTGTAAGGCTCCGTGAAATCCGAGCTGAATTGCCAAGTCTGCGGCCGATTGGTGGCAAACGGAATGCCTGCCGCCCCGGCCGGCACATGCCGCTGCAATCGTTACCGCCGCCCAGCGCACCTCCCTCCGTTTGCCAATACCGGCATCGGAACGGGCCTTGGCGGTCCGCTCCATGGAGATCGAGCAGCTAAATCTGCAGATCTCAAAGCTAAGGCGGATGCGGTTCGGCCGGCCTTTGCGACTGCCGGCAATTGGTACTTCCTGTGACTGTGACAAAGTAGTTCCCATCACTATTTGATGGGAACTACTTTGGCGCCACTCTACTGAACGGTACAGACGGTGCTGGCGACTCGCTTACCACCAGTCCGGAAGCACTTCGCCTCCAGCTGCTGTCGGTATTTGGCATAGAGCAAGCCCGAGAGCATACGGGCGCCGCGAGGCCTGGCCTGCGTCAAGGCCTTTTTCTTCGCACTGAAGTGCAGGTCTTCCGCCACCAGCGGCTTCCGGGCCGCCTTGGCCATGCCGACGGCCACGCAAAGGGCGTCGGACAGCAGCGCCTCGCGCTGTCCGGAGGTGGCATCCTCTCGCAGCAAGGGCAACCGCAGCGTGCGCAACATGTTGAGCGCCCGCCGGCAATAGCCGTTGGCCACAAGTACAGCATTTTGCAGAACGCCTGCGATGGATCGGGCAGCACTGCTGCAGCATACGAGCGGATTCTTCGCGCGAGCGCCTAAAGAATTTTCCACCGGCGTCGTTAGTCTTCCTGTTCCGCTGGTTTGTACGATGCGGCATCCCAAGTTGATGACAAAAAATGAGTGAACTAGCAAAGAACAACCATGGCGACGAATGGAGCGCCTTTGATCTCAAAGATGAATACTTGCGCAACGGCACAAAGTTTGAATGGTTTGCGTGTGCCTTCTGCGATGTGGAGGTAGCACCAGCGGCGGTGGCTGCTAATCGAGTGGCCTGCTGGGGACGCTGACCCATTGAAGTACTTCCTATCGACCCTCCCGGCCGACGCCCCAGGCGAGCGCGATCGACTTCTGCGCGCTCGGCCGTTTTGTGTTGTTCGTAGCCTCAGTGTTGGGTCCGGCCACGCCCCAATGACAATCTTCGATTACGCTGCAGCGCCCGGCGATCACCCGGACGACGCACTGCACCTGCCGGTCAAGAACCAGGTATGCAGCGCCCCTATGCCCTTGGCGTCGATGGTGCCACGCTCCTCGACCTGGAACAGCTCACCCAGCCGCCGCCGCGTCGCATCCGTCACCTGCACGCGACCGGCCACGCCGTGCGATTCCATCCGGCTGGCGCTGTTGACGGCGTCGCCCCACAAGTCGTAGATGAACTTGCGCTTGCCAATGACGCCGGCCACCACCGCGCCGCTGTTGATGCCGATGCGCAGCTGCAAGCTGTAGCCGTTGCGCGCATTGAAGCCGGCCAGCGCGTCGATCATGTCCAGCGCCATGTGCGCCGCCCGTGCTGCGTGATCGGCCGCCGCGACCGGCAGCCCTGCGGCAGCCATGTAGGCATCGCCGATGGTCTTGATCTTCTCGAGGCCGCGATGGTCGGCAATGCTGTCGAAGTCGGTGAAGATCTCATCGAGCACCGCCACCAGTCGCTCGGGGTTCATGCCGGCAGAAAAGCGAGTGAATTCAACGATGTCGGCGAACAATACAGTGGCCTCCTGAAAACTGTCGGCAATCACTCCGGGGTGCGCCTTCAGGCGCTCGGCAATCGGGTAGGGCAGCACGTTGAGCAGCAACCGCTCCGACACCTGCTGCTCCGCGACGATCTTGTCGTACAGCTCCTTGAGCTCGTCCCTCTGATGGCGGATCAGCTCGCGGCTGGTCTCCAGCGCCTGTTCGGCTTGCCGGCGCTCGACGATCTCCTGTTGCAGCTGCGCGTTTTGCGCCTCCAGCCGCTGTTGCATCGCATGCAGGTTCAAGTGCGTGCCGACCCGCGCCATCACTTCGTCGATCTGCAGCGGTTTGGTGACATAGTCGACCCCGCCCGCCTTGAACGCTGTGATCTTGTGCTCGGTCTCGGTCAGCGAGGTCATGAAAATCACTGGGATCTTTCGGGTGCCTGCCAGCGCCTTCAAGCGGCGGCAGACTTCAAAGCCGTCCAGTCCCGGCATCATCACGTCGAGCAGGATCAGGTCCGGCTGTACAAAGTCGGCGCGTTGCAGCCCCTCTTCGCCGTCCTGCGCGACGACGATCCGAAAGCCGTGGTCCTCAAGACTTTCCACGATCACGTCCAGGTTGGCTGGCGTGTCATCCACAATCAGGATCGTGTGGGTGCCCGTTTCCTGTGCCGAGGTCGCCGTCATGGCGCTGGCCTCCTTTCCAGGTGCCGCTCCACAAGGCTTAGAATGGCTCTGGACTGATACCCCTTAGCCAACAGGCGCAGTTGGTCGGCGAACGGACGATAGCGCTCATCGAGCTCGGCTAAGTGAGCGGCGCGCTGCACTATGTCGCGCATGTTTCCCTCCCGCGCCAGACGATGCAGGATTTCCATCTCCTGCGCCGGTGGCACCAGCAGCGGCCCGGGCGCCTGATGTTCGGGAGCGGAGCTCGCTGGCGTCGCTGTGTAAGTCCAGCTGAGCTTCAGCAGGCTGGCGATCTGTGCCAGGAGCATGCCGAAGTCGATCGGTTTGGGCTGGAACGCGCTCATTCCGGCTGCCAGGCTGCTCTCTTTGTCGCCACCGGAGGCGCTGGCGGAAATCGCGATGATCGGCACATCCTTCTGGGCCGGCAGCTGGCGCAGGCGGCGCGTGGCTTCCAGCCCGCCCATCTCCGGCATGACGATGTCCATCAAGATCAAGTCCGGGCGCAAGGTTTGGGCTTTTTCCAGTCCCTCGCAGCCGTTTTCCGCCTCGACCATCTCAAAGCCGATCTGGCCCAGCATGTCGACCACTACGGCCCGATTCTCGGCCACATCATCGACGACCAACACCTTCTTGCGCGGCCCCTGATAGCCGGTCACGACCCCTGCGGCAGACGGCGGCGCGATCTCGAGCTCGACCACCGGCAGTAGTTCCAGCTCGAACCAGAAGGTGCTGCCCTGGCCGATCCGGCTCTCGACCCGGATCTCGCCCCCCATCAGGCGCACAAAGCGCTGGCTGATGGCCAGGCCCAGGCCGCTGCCCCCGAGCCGGCGCTGCGCGTCGCCGCCTTGCTCGAAAGGCTGGAAGATGGATTCCAATTGCTCCTCGCGGATGCCGATGCCGGTGTCTTGCACTTCGAAGCGCAGCCGGGCGGGAGGAAAAAAACGCACCCGCAGGCTGACCTGACCGCGGTCGGTGAACTTGACCGCATTGGCCAGCAGGTTGAGCAGCGCCTGGCGCAGCCGCTTCTCGTCGGCGCGTATGCCGCCGGGCAAGTCCGGCGCGGAGTCGCAGATAAAGGCCAGCCCCTTCTGCTCCGCCTTGACGCTGATGATCTCGGCAATGATGCGCAGGAACTTGGCCAGCGGGATGTCGGTGAGGCTGAGCTCCTGCTTGCCGGCTTCGATCTTGGCGAAATCGAGTACATCGTTGATGAGCGTCAGCAGTTGCTCGCCGCTTTGCTGGATCACGCGCAGCCCCGCGACCTGCCGCTCGCCCAGCGTGGTGTCCCGCAGCAGTATCTGCGCGTAGCCAAGAATACCGTTCAGCGGCGTGCGCAGCTCATGGCTCATGCTGGCAAGGAAATCAGATTTCGCGCGGTTGGCTCTTTCCGCCGCGGCCTGCAGCTGCTTTTGGTCCTCAATGTCAGTGCTGGTCCCAACCCATTTGACGATATGTCCATTCAAGTCTTTAAGCGGCAATCCGCGGGCCAGATGCCATCGATAAATGTCATCGGAGGCTCTCTTCCAGCGGTATTCAGTTTCATAATCTTCACCGCTCTCTAATGAGCTCGTCCAGCGATCGATGGTGGGTTGCAAATCATTCGGGTGGAGTGCTTGAGTCCAGCCCCACCCTTGGAGTTGCTCAAAAGTAAGTCCCGTATAGGTGATCCACCGTTGATTGCTGTAGTCGATCCAACCATCCGGCATGGCTGTCCACACTATTTGGGGCATCGCATCTGCAAGCGACCTGAAGCGCCGTTCGCCCTCATCAATTTCGTCTGCTAAAGAAGGCAATTTTTCCGGGGGACTGGGCATGTTTGCCTACCTGAATAAGAGCAAAAATATTGCTGGCAGCGCGCCCACGCTTTGCTAGTCGCGGCCCATCGATCAAGGCGCCGTCCGCTTCCACCAACCCGTGCAAACGGTATTACTTATCCCGTTCACTCATCACCGGGCCATACGCAGCATAGTGTGTGCCGTGATCGATGACACGTCAAGCTGCTCGGACCAGCGAAAAGCGGAAATGCCGCCCTTGTCCGAAACCGTCAGACATATGGCCGAGAACGATTTCTGCAGCGGCAGTTTGCTGGCGCGAACCCAGCCTCACACGGCCGCCAAACGATCTGATTACTGTACGCCACAACAGGTAGGGTTCGCCGCGGAGCATGACAAACATCTCGTCAACATGGCATGTACTGCGCGGCTTTTGGCCCGCGGCTTTCACCCGGCGGGCAAAGCCTCACACCAGCATCGGATCGTCTCGTATGTCACGGTCACTCCGCGGGCCAATCAAGCCGCTACATGACCGGCGCCTGAACTACCAGGCTCAGCCCGAATCGCGGCCAGTTTGACGTACAGCGTGCTCCTCGAAATACCCAGAGTCCGGGCGGCCATAGACATATTTCCGTGGGCATTCGCGATCGCATCAAGTATCGCTTGTCTCTCCAATTCCTCAAGACGGCCGAATGAGACAGGGATTGACGTCGAGGTGGATTTGGAAAGTGAGTCCTTTGCCGTCTGTGCGATGCTCGGGGGTAACAGAGAAGTATCGATGATGTTGCCTTCGCTGAGCGCGAACATCACCTCGAAGACATTCTGCAGTTCACGTATGTTGCCCGGCCAGCGATAGCTCAGAAGCGCCTGGCGCACGGCGAGTTCAAGCTGCTTGGGCGCACATCCATACTTGCGTGCGAGTTTGCTGTTGAGATGCTCGAAGATGGCCTCGATATCGCCAAGCCGATCGCGCAGCGGCGGTAGTAGCAGGCTGACCACGCAGAGGCGGTGGTACAGGTCTTCGCGGAAGCGCCCTGCGGCGATCTCCTTCTGCAGATCACGGTTAGTGGCTGCGACAACGCGCACTGAAACGCGCCGCTCGCGGGTATCGCCCAGGCGGACCACAACGCCATCCTGCAGCACGCGCAACAGATGAGGCTGCATGTCAAGTGGCATCTCGCCGACCTCGTCGAGGAAGAGCGTGCCGCCGTCGGCTTGCTCAAACTTCCCCGGAAGGCCACCACGACGGGCGCCTGTAAAGGCTCCGTCGGTATAGCCAAAGAGTTCACTGGCCAGGAGCTCACGGGTAAAAGCGCCGCAATTGACGGCAATGAACGGACCCTCGGGACGGTTACCTGCCCGATGCAGCGCTCGGGCAAAGAGTTCCTTCCCTGCGCCGGTCTCGCCAAGGAGCAGTACCGGCAGATCGAGAGGGGCGATACGGCGCGCGCGTGCCTTGGTCGCCTCCAGCACCTCGCTTCCCCCAATGATCTCGCCAAAAGCATCGTTGTTTCCTGCCATCGTGGCCGTGGGCCGCGATACAGCGGTTCGATTCTGGCGCACCCCGAGCGGAATCACCAGTATCGTACCCACCATACCGTCATGGTCCTTTACCGGGTGCAGCCATTCGGGGCGCAGCCACTCCGGGCGTTGGCAGCACCGATCGATCTCGGACAGTGCAAGATCGAGTCCTGGCACCTGGCCGCCAACTTCCAGGGGCAGCCGCACGTCATAGCTCTCCCGCACTGCCTGCGCATTTCCGTTAGTACGGACAATGCGCCCACGGCTGTCGACGAGCACAACGTAGTCGCTGGCGTAACGGATGAAATGATCGATGGCTCGGGTCAGCAGCCGCTCGTGGAGAGCAACGTCGCAGCGGGCCAGTTCGCTTTCGATCTGCCTGGCGGCAGTCACCACCAAGCCCAAGGTGTGGCCATGGAAGGTTTCCTTGATGCCAGAAACATCCACGATTCCCAGCAGGGTGCGACTAAAGGGGTCAAGAATGGGAGCCGCCGCGCAGGTCCAGCGCTTGACGTCCAAGCAGAAATGCTCGTCGGCATGGATCTGAACCGGAGCGGCGGTGGCGATCGCGGTGCCGATGGCATTGGTGCCAATGACATCCTCATTCCAGCAGCCACCGGTGGCCAGGTTGATCCCCTCGCCAACGCTGCGGGCCCTGGTCTCGCCATTGAGGTGGAGCACTGTGCCGCCCGGATCGCAGAGCATGATGAGGGTGCCGCATTCCCGCAGGATATCGCGCAGGCCCTCGAGCGCCGGACGCGCAGCATCACAGAGATCGCGGTTCTGCCGCTGCAACTGGCGGACACGTTCGGCTGCGGCCCCCGGTGCGGAGTGCCTGGCAGGGTCAACGGCCTCAGAACGACACCGCTGCCACGACGCCAGGACGACGCTGCGCACACCTGCCACTTCCAGGGGCTGGTCCCGCATAAAACGCTCCCAGGCGGAGGCCACGACGGGTTCGTCGCCGATGCGGGGGATCAGGGTGCCGCAACCAGAAAACTGCATGGGACGATCACTCTCAATTGACTAGAATAACGGTATCCGCGTGCCATCACCGAGTCAACAAATCTCTTTTAAAATCAACAATTTGTGCTTTGCAGCAAACCAACCGGAGGGTGTCCGGATTCCGGTCATCGCACCTTTAGGTGTCCGGAAACCGGACAGTGACAACAAGCGCCCCCGACAAGCGCGGTAGCCGCAGCCGCCACGAACGGCCGCCCGCCCATATGCAAACGGTGGCCGATGTAGCGGAAGCCATGCATGCCGCCTAGCCATTGGTCTCTCCCGATGCGCCAGAGCGCGGGTTCAGGAACTGGATTGCGTTGAATTCGCGGAGGTCCCGCCCTCGAATCCAAATCGGGAAACCGCTCGCAGCACGGACACACTTCGCGAGCTTGTGACCGTGAGCCACCTGAGAGCTTTGAACCCGGCAACCAGCGCATCGCTTGCCCAGAACTTCCATACGTCGATCTGATCACTCCGGCTCTCGCCATATAAGCGCCACATACAGAAGTGCTCACAGTTATTGGAAATCGGACGATAGCGATCCTCGCCGATGCGGGAGTAGGCGCGTTGGACGGCTTCCATACCAGCGAACCTGGCGCTGGGGCTTTGCCGGACCCAGACCGGATGCCCATGCGCGAATTCTGCGAGCGTGACCTTATGCACCGGGCCGCGACGCAGTGACCGCGACACGTAATGCACGACCTTGCCGGCCCCCGCGTAGACGCCATGATGCGTGTACCAAAGCCGATCGGTAACGAGATGGGTTCCGATCGCCAGGTCCGTGTCGGCAACCGCTTCGACAATCAGGCGCCTTGACCTAATTGAATTCTTCATGGGCTTCACCACGTTTCGCTGCCCTTCGCGTGAGACCGGCGCATAGCGCGTGCCAGCGCTACAAACGATCTGCGTGGAAAGTCAAAGTCCATCGCGGCAGCGACAGGCAGGCCTACATGCCCACGCCTGGCGCGACCCGCGTTGGGCATCCTGTTCGTGTTCAAGATCGGAATACGCTGGTGCGACCTGTCGACCAAGTGGGGATTTGGTTCGTGTTCGACCTGCTGGAGACGGCTGCGCGACTGGCAGAAGGCCGGCGTGTGGAAGCGATTGCACGAGCTACTGCTGGCGAAGTTACGCGAGGCCGGCGAACTCGATTTCTCACGAGCAGCCGTCGACTCGTCGTCGGTGCGATCTGCTGGGGCGGGCGAAAAACTGGCCCGAACCCACGGATCGCTCGCGACTAAGTTCCAAGCATCACATCCTCGTCGATGCGAATGGCGTCCCCATCAGTGCGATCCTGACCGGCGCGAACCGCAACGACGTCACCCAATTGCTGCCGCTCATTGACGCGATCCCACCAATTCGCCGCGTGCGTGCGCGGACAAGCCGAAACGTGCCTTGGCTTTCGTGATCGCCGTCAGCACGGACGCTGTATCCCCTGCTGCGACCGAGTATCGGCTCGGCGCGCGAAGGCGACATACAGCCAACCGATGACTGCCGTATCCTGTCCTTGAAGGGCTGTGTCAGGCGCATTCATTTTCGTGCTCCTTTCGAAAAACGAGTGTCCGATTCCTCGTTTTACTCCAGGGGGCTTACCTCCGCGGCCCTTACATAGGCAGTATGACTTCCCGTGAGGCGGAGGCTGGCCTGCCGTGAGAAGTCAAACGCGGGTTAGCATGACTGCCAGAGCCGCATGGTGTGGACAGTGCCACACCCGGCGATTTCCAGCGCGGAGGCCAGAATGGAACACGATAGCACTTGGTATGTCGGTTTAGACGTCCATAAGGATTCGATCACCGTCGCTTATGCACTCGGCATGGCCGAGGTCGAACTGCTTGGCAAGATCGGTATGTCGAAGGCCGATATCTCAGTATCGAAGGACAGTCGCATCGATCGCTGGCCAAAAAGCGTCCGATTCCCGGACACCGCTGCCCAGGGCGTCGGGAATCCGGACAGCGACTGCAGCCCCCCCGCGACCAGGGATGTGGCCAAGGAATGCCGCTAACTCATTGATTTCAATGACCTTGCGGAGCTGCTCCCTGGTGCCGGCCAGGCCTGGCACAGGCTTTGCCATTGATGAGTCGTGGGAACTCCCACCATGACTACACCAATGACAGGAGGCAGTATGCAACCGCAGTCCACCGTACAGGTGATGGGCATCGATGCTGGTGGCACGATGACCGACACTTTCTTCGTTCGCTCCGATGGCCGCTTCGTGGTCGGCAAGGCGCAGAGCAATCCCGGCGACGAATCCCTTGCCATCTACAACTCTTCCGAAGATGCCCTCGCCCACTGGAACCGGACAGTGGACGACGTCTATCCGCAACTGGTGACTTGTGTCTATTCCGGCACGGCCATGCTCAACCGCATCCTCATGCGCAAGGGCCTCGACGTTGGCCTCATCTGCAACCGCGGCTTCGAGCAGATCCATTCGATGGGCCGCGCACTGCAGAGCTACCTGGGTTATGCCCTGGAGGACCGCATTCACCTGAACACCCACCGCTACGACGAGCCCCTGGTGCCCGTCTCGCGCACGCGCGGCGTCACCGAGCGCACCGACGTGCAGGGGAAGGTGGTCATCCCGCTGCGTGAAGACGAGGTCCGCCGGGCTACCCGGGAACTGGTAGAGGCCGGCTCGCAAGCAATCGTCATCTGCCTGCTGCAATCCCACAAGAATGAATCCAGCGAGCAATGCGCGCGTGACGTCGTGCGCGAGGAGTTGAAGAAGCTGAAGGCCGATATCCCGGTCTTCGCCTCGGTGGACTACTACCCGTCGCGCAAGGAGAGCCACAGGATGAATACCACCATCCTTGAGGCTTACGGCGCCGAGCCTTCGCGCCAGACCTTGAAGAAGGTGAGCGACCGGTTCAAGAAGCATGGCGCCAGGTTCGACCTGCGGGTGATGGCCACGCACGGCGGCACCATCAGCTGGAAGGCCAAGGAACTCGCACGCACCATCGTCTCCGGCCCCATCGGCGGCGTCATCGGCTCCAAGCTACTGGGCGAGTACCTCGGCGACGAAAACATCGCTTGTTCCGACATCGGCGGTACCAGCTTCGACGTGGCCCTGATCACCAAGGGAAATTTCGCCATCAAGTCCGATCCCGACATGGCCCGCCTGGTGCTCTCCCTGCCCCTTGTGGCGATGGACTCAGTCGGCGCCGGCGCCGGCAGCTTCGTGCGCCTCGACCCCTACAGCAAGTCGATCAAGCTGGGCCCAGACAGCGCCGGCTACCGCGTAGGCACCTGCTGGCCGGAAAGTGGCCTCGACACGGTGTCCGTTTCCGACTGCCACGTCGTGCTCGGCTACCTGAATCCGGAGAACTTCCTGGGCGGTGCCATCAAGCTCGACGTGCAGCGCGCTCGCGACCACATCCAGGCGCAGATCGCCGACCCACTCGGCCTGTCGGTCGAGGATGCCGCCGCCGGCGTCATCGAGCTGCTCGATCTCACCCTCTCCGAGTACCTGCGCGCCAACATCAGTGCCAAGGGCTACAACCCGGCGGAATTCACCTGTTTCTCCTACGGCGGCGCCGGCCCGGTGCACACCTACGGCTACACCGGGGGCGTCGGCTTCAAGGACGTCGTCGTGCCGGCCTGGGCGGCCGGCTTCTCGGCTTTCGGCTGCGCCTGCGCCGACTTCGAGTACCGCTACGACAAGTCAGTGGACCTTGGTGTTGCCCAGCACGCCCCCGACGCCGACAAGGAAGCCGCCTGCAAGAGCCTGCAGGAAGCCTGGTCTGAACTGGCAGTCAAGGTCATCGACGAATTCGTCCTCAACGGCTACAAGCCCGAGGACGTGCTGCTGATCCCCGGCTACAAGATGCAGTACATGGGCCAGTTGAATGACCTCGAGATCGTCTCGCCGGTGACCAGCGCCGCCAGCGCCGGCGACTGGGACCAGATCGTCGAGGCCTTCGAGAACACCTACGGTCGCGTCTACGCGAGCTCCGCCCGCTCGCCGGAACTGGGCTTCTCGATCACCGGCGCCATCCTGCGCGGCACCGTCGTGACCCAAAAGCCGGTGCTGCCGGAAGACCCGGATGCCGGCCCGACGCCGCCCAGGGAAGCATATCTTGGCACCCGTCCCTTCTACCGCCACAAGAAGTGGGTGGATGCCGCGCTCTGGAAGATGGAAGCCCTCAAGGCCGGCAACCACATCGTGGGTCCCGCCATCATCGAATCCGACGCCACGACCTTCGTCGTGCCCGACGGCTTCGAAACCACGATCGACAAGCACCGCCTGTTCCATCTCAAGGAAGTGAAGTAAGGAGACCCGCCATGAACATGATGAGCAATAAAGAAGTCGGCTTCGCCGACCTGCTGCAGAACGGCCAGACGCTCAAGCAGTACCGCGACCGCATCATCGAGCGCACCAAGGCCACCGGCCACTACAACGGCCTCGAGAAGCTGGAATTCCGTGACAGCGACCCGATCGGCTACGAGAAGCTGTTCTCCAAGCTGCGCGGCGGCCTGGTGCATGCCCGCGAAACCGCCAAGAAGATCGCCGCCAGCCCCATCGTCGAGCAGGAAGGCGAACTCTGCTTCACCCTCTACAACGCCGCCGGCGACTGCGTCCTGACCTCGACCGGGATCATCATCCACGTCGGCACCATGGGCGCGGCGATCAAGTACATGATCGAGAACAACTGGGAAGCCAACCCCCGCATCAACCCCCGGGACATGTTCACGACCAATGACTGCGCGATCGGCAACGTCCACCCCTGCGACATCGCCACCATCGTCCCGATCTTCTGGGAAGGCCGGCTGATCGGCTGGGTTGGCGGCGTCACCCACGTCATCGACACCGGCTCGGTGACGCCGGGCTCAATGTCCACCGGCCAAACCCAGCGCTTCGGCGACGGCTACATGATCACCTGCCGCAAGACCGGGGTGAACGACGAGCCGCTGCGCGACTGGCTGCACGAGTCCCAGCGCTCAGTGCGCACGCCGAAGTACTGGATCCTCGACGAAAAGACCCGCATCGCCGGCTGCCACATGATCCGCGACCTGGTGGAGGAAGTGATCCGCGCCGACGGCATCGAAGCCTACGAGAAGTTTGCCTTCGAGGTCATCGAAGAGGGCCGCCGCGGACTGCAGAGCCGGATCAAGGCTATGACCCTGCCGGGCAAGTACCGCAAGGTCTCGTTTGTCGACGTGCCTTACAAGCATGACGACGTGCAGGTCTCCAACGCCTTCGCCAAGCTCGACTCCATCATGCATTCGCCGGTGGAGATGACCATCAAGCCGGACGGCAAGTGGCGCCTCGACTTCGAGGGCGCGAGCCGCTGGGGCTGGCACACCTTCAACGCCCATCAGGTGGCATTTACTTCCGGGATCTGGGTGATGATGTGCCAGACCCTGGTGCCCACTCAGCGCATCAACGACGGTGCCTACTTCGCCACCGAGTTCCGCCTGCCCAAGGGTACCTGGTGCAATCCGGATGACCGCCGCACCGGCCACGCTTACGCCTGGCACTTCCTAGTCTCCGGCTGGGCGGCCCTGTGGCGCGGCTTGTCGCAGTCCTACTTCAGCCGTGGCTATCTGGAGGAGGTCAACGCCGGTAACGCCAACACCTCCAACTGGCTGCAAGGCGGCGGCATCAATCAGGACGGCGAGATCCACGCGGTCAATAGCTTCGAGGCCAGTTCCTGCGGCACTGGCGCCTGCGCCGTCAAGGATGGCCTCAACCACGCCGCCGCCATCTGGAACCCGGAAGGCGACATGGGCGACATCGAGATCTGGGAGATGGCCGAGCCGCTGCTCTACCTTGGCCGGAACGTCAAAGCCAATTCCGGCGGCTACGGCAAGTACCGCGGCGGTTGCGGCTTCGAGACGCTGCGCATGGTGTGGAACGCCCAGGACTGGACCATGTTCTTCATGGGTAACGGCTTCATGAACAGCGACTGGGGCATGATGGGCGGCTATCCTTCGGCCACCGGCTACCGCTTCGAGGCACACAAGACAGGCCTGGACAAGCGTATCGCTATCGGCGACTCTTTGCCTCTGGGCGGCGACATCGATCCGGGCAACCCGGACTACGAGCGCCACATCGATGCCACTGCCGTGGTCAAGCGTGACAAGCAGTGCATCACCACCGAGGACTGCTACGCCAACCACGACCTCTACCTCAATTACCTGCGCGGTGGTCCGGGCTTTGGCGACCCGATCGACCGGGATCCGAAGGCCGTCGAGGCAGACCTCAACCAGAAGTTCCTGCTGCCGGAATACGCGCAGAAGGTCTATGGCGCCATCTTCACCCAGGACGCGAAGGGCGTGTTCACGGTGGATGCGGATAAGACCCGGGCCCGCCGTGCCGAGATCCGCAAGGAGCGCCTGGCCCGAGCTCTGCCGACCCGCGAATGGATGAAGGAGGAGCGCGAGCGCATCCTCAACAAGCACGCCTCCGTCCAAGTGCAGCACATGTTCGCCACCAGCTTCGCCCTGTCCGAGAAGTTCACACGGGAGTTCAAGGAGTTCTGGAATCTCCCCGCGGACTGGCAGGTCCTGGAGGAGGAGCTGGGAGTGCCCTCTTACGGCGCCAAGCACCGGATGGACCTCTCCCTGCTGCCCGACGTCACCACCGTCGTCCAGGTCGAAGAGTAATCACCGAATCAAGGAGCTGAACAATGTCTGCCTACACCAATGAACAGGTTGCCCACCTCGTCGAAGGCTCCCTGGACTGGGAAACCACCTTCCGCATGCTCTCGATGCCCAAGGATGACAGCCGCTTCGAGCAGTACCTGGCCGCCCTGCAGGCCAAGGTGAGCTTCCCGGACCGCATCGTGCTTCCGCTCGGCCCGCACATGCATATTGTGCAATCGGCCGCCACCAAGAAGTGGATGGTCAAGTGCGATTGCGGCCACGAGTTCTGCGACTACCGCGAGAACTGGAAGCTGCATGCTTCGATCTATGTGCGCGACACCGAGGAGGCGATGACCGAGGTCTATCCCAAACTGATGGCCCCAGATACCCAGTGGCAGGTATACCGCGAGTACTATTGCCCGGCGTGCGGCACCATGCACGACGTCGAGGCGCCCACCCCATGGTATCCCGTGATCCACGACTTCGAGCCAGACATCGAGGCCTTCTATAAGGAATGGGTGCAGCTACCGGTCCCGGAGCGCGCTCCGGACTGATCGGCGGGTGAAGAGCGGGGGCAGGCACTGCCTGTTCCCCACAGCCCAAGCAACAGGAAATATCGGAAAGAGCCAGGCAAGCGCCACGTCAGCGCTTGCCTGGGCAGGAGCGATGATGATTTACGGCTTCATGGCCGCGCCCAGCCTGACTGGCTGCGCGGAAGGGATCCGGCGTGGCCTGATGGAGGATACATGAACCCCAACCTTGCTCAAATGCTTGTCCGCACGGCCCGAGCCTATCCTGATCAGGCAGCGCTCTTTCTCGGCACCGAGCCGCTATGTACCTTCGAGCAGCTTACCGACCGCGTCGCGCGCTGCGCCTGCGGCTTGCGAGACTGGCTCGGACTACGTGGCGGTGAACGGGTGGCGCTGATCATGAAGAACTGCCCGCAGTATGTCGAGCTTTTGTACGGCATCTGGCACGCGGGCCTGTGTGCCGTACCGATCAACGCCAAGCTGCATCCGCGTGAAATCAATGGCATCCTGCAGGACACTGGCGCCTGCCTCTGCGTCGTCACCGACGTCGAAGCAGAGCTTGGCACACGGACCATCGTCGTCGGCTCCACCGACTACCATGCCCTCTTCGCGGGACCGGGCATGCCGGTCACCGATGTCGCCGAAGACGCCCTCGCTTGGCTGTTCTACACGAGCGGCACGACCGGCAAGCCCAAAGGGGTCATGCTCTCCCACCGCAATCTGACCGCCATGTCGCGGGCCTATGCCAGCGCTGTCACACGCGTCGCTCCGGGCGACAGTCTGATTCATGCTGCGCCAATGTCCCACGGCTCGGGACTCTACGTAGTCCCCCACATTGCCGAAGGCGCGAGTCAAGTGATTCCACCTTCCGGCGGCTTCAATGTCGCCGAGCTGGTCGGCCTGGTCGCCGCACACCAGCGCCCGAGCTTCTTTGCCGCGCCGACCATGCTCAACCGCCTGGTCGAATATGCGCGCCGGACCCGGGCTGACCTCTCCAGTCTCAAGGCCGTAATCTGTGGTGGTGCACCGCTCTATGTGGAGGACGAGGTCGCCGCACTCGAGTGCCTGGGCCCCCGGATCGCCCAGATTTACGGCCAGGGCGAAAGTCCAATGACCATCACTGCCCAGTCGCCCCACGAGATCGCCCGCGCCCATGCCGCCGGCGACCTCAAAGCGCTGGCTTCGGTCGGGCGTACCTTGCCCGGCGTGGAGATTCGGATCGCCGATGCGGAGGACCGCGCGCTCCCGGTGGGGGAAATTGGTGAAGTGCTGGTGCGAGGACCCGCCGTGATGCAAGGCTATTGGAACAACCCGGAGGCCAGTACGGCGACGCTGCGCAACGGCTGGCTACATACCGGCGATGTCGGGTGCCAGGACGAGCACGGTCAGCTCACCCTCAAGGACCGCAGCAAGGAGACGATTATCAGCGGTGGCTCCAACATCTACCCGCGCGAGGTGGAGGACGCTCTGCTCGCCCATGCCGCTGTCGCCGAAGTTTCCGTGCTCGGCCGCAGCCATCCCGACTGGGGAGAGGAAGTGGTAGCCGCCGTCGTGCTGAAAGCCGGGATGCGGATGAGCAGCTCTGAACTGGATCAGTGGTGCCTGCACCGCATCGCCAAATTCAAGCGGCCGAAAGCCTATCTGTTCGTCGAAGAGTTGCCGAAGAACAGCAACGGCAAAGTACTTAAGACGGCACTACGCGACTTGTTGGCCCAACGTGGTGAACAGGCGAATGCCAGGACCTGGCGCTGGAAGCTCGCGTAGATAGCGGGAAGCGCCAATGCCAGCTATATACCCGGTCCGCTGTAAGGGTTCTGATAATCATATAGCCGGTCTCCCCTCCGTTCGGTTCGAACGGCTGGCGTCGAGTCGAGGTGCGATCTCCGACGTGACGCACAGGAGGCCGGCATGAGCAAGTTTAGTGGAATCGACCTGCACTCGAACAACAGTGTGGTTGTGGCGAGCGATGAAGCTGACCGGGTTATCTACCAGCGGCGGTTACCAAACGATCCGGTCCGGATCCGGGCCGCGCCAAGTCCCGGCTGGCACTGGCGGTGCCGTCGGGAGTAGCAGGATGCACAGTAGCGGGCGCCAGTCCAGCGATAAAAGACAAAGAACAAAGCCAGAGAGCGAGCCGACACACAGGCCATTCGTGATCCGCCTCGAGCGGACCGGCAAGGAGACATAGCATGCAAGAAGCCGACACACAGATCGACTGGTTTTCCCATCCCGACCATGACGCTAGCATTATGTCTGCCTGGGAACACCTGATTGACGGCGGCGAGGCGAATGCCAGCGAGTTGCGCTGCGTGGTGGACGACTCCTGGCGGCGCTGTCTGGTGGGACAAGTCGATCCCGGCGCGGGGGCCGCGCCGCCGCCGCTCGACGAAAGTAGCCTGCGTGCGCGGCGCGAGAAGAACGAGCGGCTGGTTAGCGCCAGCCTGCCGCTGATCCAGCAGACGCGCGAGTTCCTGTCGCAGACCGGCACCATCATGCTGCTGGCCGACCCGGACGGCATGATCCTCCAGCAGGAAGGCGATATGCGCATCGTCGAGCCCGCCGAGGAAGTCGGCCTGATTCCCGGCTGCGACTGGACGGAGCTGAACTGCGGTACCAATGCCATCGGCACCGCGCTGGCCTTGCAGCAGCCGGTGCAGATCCATGGCGCCGAGCATTTCTGCGCGGGCATCAAGCGCTGGACCTGCTCGGCCACCGTGATCCGGGACCCGCTGGACTGCAGCGGGCTTGGCGTGATCGACGTCTCTGGCCTCGCGCAGACCTATAGCCGGCACAGCCTAGCTCTGACGGTATCGCTGGCTGGCCGCATCGAGAGCCGCCTGGCCACGCTGGCGATGGACCGCCGCCTGCGGCTGCTGGACCGCTGCGCCGGCCAATTCGGCTCGGCGCGCAGCGACGGCGTTCTGGTCCTCGACGAATGCGGCAGGCTGGTCAAGGCGAATCCGCAAGCACCTTCAACACTCACAAGGCTGGGCGTAAACACGGCATTGAACAGCGGCTTCTCCGTTCCCGGCCTCAACACGCGTACGACGGGCGCCGCCCGGCCCACTCCGGAATGGCTGCGCCTGGCCCGGGTCGAGGTGGTCCGCGATGCTGGCGAGATACTGGGTTTCCTGGTGGTGATTCCGGCCGCCCCGCATTGCCTTGCTGCCGGGACGGCAAGCATGCCGGCCTCGCGCCCGGGTCTGGCGCCGGCTTTTTCCCGTATCGTGGGCAATGGCACGGCGCTGCGCTCGGCTGTGGAAAAGGCGCAGCACCTTGCGCCGTCGCGAGCGCCAATATTGCTGCTGGGAGAAACGGGCGTGGGCAAGGAACTGTTCGCGCAGGGCATTCACCAGGCCAGCGGCTGTTCGGACGGACCGTTCGTGGCACTGAACTGCTGCGGGCTGTCGCGGGACCTGCTCGCCAGCGAACTATTTGGCTACGCGGAATCGGGCTCCGCCGGCAAGATCGAGGCTGCCAACCGGGGCACCCTGTTCCTTGACGAGATCGGGGAGATGCCGCTCGACATCCAGCCGCATCTGCTGCGCATGCTGGAGGAAGGGGAAATTTACCGCCCGGGCGAGAACGCGCCGCGCAAGGTCAGTTTCCGCCTGGTTGCCGCAACCCACCGGAACCTGCGGGACGATGTGGCCGCGGGCAAATTCTGCATGGACCTGTTCTACCGCATCGCGGTCACCAATATCGTCATCCCGCCGCTGCGCGAGCGCAAGGACGATATCTCCGCGCTGGTTTCGCACTGGCTGACCCAATTGTGCGAGCGCTACGGCGTGCCGATGGCGACGTTCGACGACCATGCCTACCGATGCCTGCTCGCCTACGACTGGCCGGGCAATGTCCGCGAATTGCGCAATGCGCTTGAAGGCTCGTTGCTGATGGCCGATGGCGGCGTAATTACGGTCGACAAGCTGCCGCTTGAGATCGGTTCGGCAGGCACGTCGGACGGTGGTGGCAACTCACGAGGTACCGACGGCGGACTGCCCGATGCCGTCTGCTCGCTGGAGGTGACCGAGGCGGAATCGATCCGAAAGGCCCTCGCGTATAGCGCGGGCAACCTGACCAGGACTGCCTTGCACCTTGGGATAGCGAAGAGCACCCTCTACCAGAAGATCCGCAAGTACGGCCTGACGGCCGCGCTCAGCGAGACGCGGGGCAGGGTGACATAGGATGGGGCGCCGGCAGCCGTGCCGGACAGAGCGGCTGCCCCATGATTACCTCGTCATGGGGCAGCCTTTCTCATTCTGTAATGCCGTCATGGATGGCAGCGTGTTGCAGATCTATTTCCGCTAATGGCGACCTCTAATTACGCAAATGTGGGTGCCAGCCAGGATAGATGACGGAAAAACGCTCGTAGCTCTATCAAGATGGGTTCTCCGACTGCTAAGAGTCTTCCGGGGATAGCGTGCCCATGGACGTGGACTTCTACCTCCAACAATCCAGGTCTCTGAAGCCCGCTTAGTTGTCAACGCTTCACACACACTCGTGATCTTCATCATGGAGCGTTGGCATGCCGCAACTGCATCTAGCCCATCGTTCCCGTAGGCAGCGTATGTGGCCGCTGAGCTCAAATACTGAACGACTGCTTTCAGCGAGATTGACTGACCTGCTTCGCGTCGGGTGCATTATTCCCATGAATCGGAGCGTGGCACTTTCGTGTCAAGGCTGAACCTGATACGGTGCAAATACCGACAGGCGCTGATCGACCGTGGCGCCGCCGACGGTAAAGTGATACAGGCTTTGCCAAGCGTCGCAACTCGCGACGTGGCATCGCTTCACCAAACTTACCCAAAATCCGTCTGCTGCTTTCTGAGCGAATGCCTGTCCTGCCCCGCGCATGTCTTTGACGCTTCGCCGTGACAGGGCACGACCAAGTACCGGCTGCGGCGCAAATTCATTGACATGGACAAGCCCGCTAGACTGGATACCGCTATGCGTGAGTTCGCCGGAGGAATCCATCATGCCTACACCTGCGGTCACACCGGATTCCGCATTCTGGCAGCTCCCTGTCACAGTGCTCCTGGAACAGGTGGCCACAAGCCTTGACGGATTGAGCAGTGCTGTGGCCGCTGCGCGCCTGGCACAGTTCGGCCCAAACCTGATCCATGGGGAGCGAAAAAGAGCGCTGCCCCTTCAATTTTTGGCCAAGTTCCGCAACCCCTTGGTCATTATTCTTCTCACTGCCAGTGCCATTTCCGCTTTCACCGGCGACACCGCCAGCTTTTTCATTATCGGTACCATTGTCATCATCAGCGTGTCCCTCGATTTCGTCCAGGAATACCGGGCTGGTCAGGCGGCGGACCGACTGCGCCAGTCGGTGGCAGTACGCGCGCAGGTGCTACGGGACGGCAAGCCCCTTGAAATACCGCTTGCGGAGTTGGTGCCTGGCGATGTGGCGCTCCTTACCGCAGGCGACCTGATTCCCTGCGACGGCAGGGTGCTGGAGGCAAAGGACTTCTTCGTCAACCAGGCCCTCCTTACCGGCGAACCATATCCGGTGGAAAAGACCCCCGGTGAATTGCCGGGAGAGACTGAGATCCTCTCGGCCAGTAATACCGTGCTGTTGGGGACATCAGTGATCAGCGGCACGGCCAGGGTGCTGATGTGCCGCACCGGGCAGAAAACGGCGCTTGGCGAGATTGCCGACAGCTTGCTGGCCTCGGCCCCGCCCACCGCCTTCGAGCAGGGGACCCACCGCTTCGGGAACCTCATCATGCGCATGACGATCCTCCTCGTCCTGTTCGTCCTTCTCGTCAACGCCTTCTTTCACCGCCCGTGGCTCGAATCGTTCCTGTTTGCTGTGGCCCTGGCAGTCGGGCTGACGCCTGAACTCCTCCCCATGGTGGTCTCCGTGACGCTGTCGCGAGGCGCACTGCGCATGGCCGCCAGCAAGGTGATCGTCAAGCGGCTCGCCTCGATCCACGATCTGGGCAGCATGGACGTATTCTGTAGCGACAAGACCGGCACCCTGACGGAGGCCCGCATCCACCTGGAGCGCCACCTGGACCCCCTGGGCCGCGAAAGTCAGCGCGTCCTGGAGCTGGCCTACTTCAACAGCTTTTTTGAAACAGGACTAAGAAGCCCCCTGGATGTCGCCATCCTGGAGCACACAGAAATCGACGTGAGCGGCTGGCGCAAGATCGATGAAGTGCCGTTCGACTTCGAGCGCCGCCGGGTATCGGTACTCCTTGACAACGGGACGACCCGACTGCTCGTGGTCAAGGGAGCGCCCGAAGACATCCTGCGACTGTCGGTCAGCTATGGGTTGAATGGAGAGGCGGGTCTGCGGCCCCTGAATGAAGCGGCGCTCAAAGGGATCAACGGGCAATTTGAGAGTCTCAGTGACGAGGGCTTCCGGGTACTGGGAATCGCCTCTCGGCAGGTGGGGATGGACCACGCCCATGCCGTGGTGGGCGATGAAGCGGAACTGGTCTTTGCTGGCTTCGCGGCCTTCCTCGATCCCCCCAAGGAGAGCGCCAAGGTGGCCCTGGCAGCGCTTGCCGCCGATGGGGTCGCTGTCAAGATCATCACCGGTGATAATGAACTGGTCACACAGCATGTCTTCGCCCAACTCGGGCTCCCGGTAGTGGGTGTACTTACCGGCGCGCAGATCCAGCAAATGGATGACCCGGCACTCGCAGCGCGGGCGGAGCAAGTGAACCTCTTCTGCCGCGTGGCGCCTGCCCAGAAAAACCGGGTCATCCTGGCGCTGAAGCGGCGCGGTCATGTGGTCGGGTATCTCGGCGACGGGATCAATGACGCGCCTTCGCTTCATTCCGCCGATGTGGGCATTTCCGTGGACAGCGCCGTGGACGTGGCGAAAGCGGCGGCAGACATGATCCTGCTGGAACATGACCTGTTAGTCCTCCATGCCGGCGTCCAGGAAGGACGGCGCACCTTCGGCAATATCATGAAATACATCATGATGGGAACCAGCTCCAATTTCGGCAACATGTTCAGCATGGCCGGCGCCTCGCTTGTTCTCCCCTTCCTCCCCATGCTGCCAGTGCAGATCCTGCTCAACAATCTCCTCTACGACGTATCCGAACTTCCCATTCCGCTGGACCGGGTAGATGATGATTACTTGACCCATCCCCGCCACTGGGACATGAATTTCATCCGCAATTTCATGTTGATTATCGGCCCAGTCAGCTCGATCTTCGACTTCCTCACCTTCTACATCATGCTGACGGTCTTTCATGCCGGCGAGACGCTCTTCCATACTGGCTGGTTCATTGAGTCCATGGCCACGCAGGTGCTGGTTATCTTCATCATCCGCACCCGCAGGAATCCTTTCCGGAGCTACCCGAATCCGTGGCTCATCGCCTGTTCTTTGGCGGTGGTGGCAGTGGCCGTGCTGCTGCCGTTCACCCCTGCTGGCGTGCATCTCGGTTTCGTCGCGCCGCCGGCATTCTTCTTCCTCATCCTCGCTGCCATGCTGCTCTTCTATCTGTTGGCGGTGGAGGGAATGAAACAATGGTTCTTCCGCCGCTTTGCAACAGAGTGACACAGAAGGGTGAATTCTTATCCCAGCTACGCCGTCCTTCACCGCAACAAAGAAGGCATCTGAACGGCACTGGCAGCACCCGTTTGAACCCCACCGCAGGGATTTCGGCCAAAGGAGTCTGGTTACCGTGACGTAGCCCTGTAAACCGAAGTTCTCGTCGCCTTTTGGGTCAGTTGTATCCGTTTCCATGAGTTCGAAATCACCTGCTGCCAGACCATTACGCCGCAAGGCCGCAAGAAAGTCCTGTTTTTCATCCAGTTCGGAAAACCGGAGGCAATGTGGCAGGAGACGCTGTTCTTCCAGGTACATGCGCATGGTCTGGATATGCCTGCTTCCAGGCGAGTATCCAATTGGGCAGTTGGTCATCTTTCACCCGTCGCCCCAATAGCATGCAGGATCTCATTCCGACTTATCGAAGATGCCGGCTTCGAGATCTTTCCTGAAATGCTGAACCCAATCGGTTTCATAGCCGATGGGGTACTCCCTTGCAACTTGTGTCGATAGTCTGGTTACCGTGACGTAGCCCTGTAAACCGAAGTTCTCGTCGCCTTTTGGGTCAGTTGTATCCGTTTCCAGGAGTTCGAAATCACCTGCTGCCAGACCATTACGCCGCAAGGCCGCAAGAAAGTCCTGTTTTTCATCCAGTTCGATCAGTCGCATCGTCGGTCCCTCACCTGTTCAACGGGGCGAAAACCGAAACTCTCTTTCAACGATTCCAGTTTCATGTCAGCCCGCCTACGTGTGGGCAGCCATGGGCGATGCCCAAGGCCCGCTCGGCTTACATCACGCCACCTTGACCTCAATGCGGCTTGGTTGTGCGTGTTCGGCTTTCGGAATGCGCAGCTTGAGCACGCCGTGGTTGAGCTCGGCGACGACCTTCTCAGCATCTAGTTCCTTGGAGAGCGTGAACACGCGCTGGTAACGCGGCAGGGAAACCTCCGTGTAACTGGCTTCCATGTCGTCCGGCTGAGCCAGGACGACTTCGCCCTTGATGGTCAGGATATCGCCTTCCACCAGCACGACCAGCTTGTCCTTGGGCACACCCGGCAGATCGGCGTACAGGGTGATGCCTGCGGCGTCCTCGTACACATTCACTGGCGGCATCAGGGCCG
>NZ_BAAILO010000081.1:0-9424 GCF_054589115.1 Cupriavidus sp. 8B
CAGCTGCCGGTACAGTTCCACGCTGTCCATCGCACACCTCCTTACCAAGCCATGCGCGAAAGCGTACTACCTACCCACAGGAAAGTCTGAAGAACCTCTTTTTGTATTGGTATCCCGTCAGCCGGGAAGGCCCAGGTAGGCACCGTTTTGCCGGAGCGTTTCCTGCAAGCGGCCAATATCGACGGCGCGCGGGATGGTGCCGGTGGCGGCGGACAAGGCAGCGGCCGTGCCGGCAGCCTGGCCCATCACGAAGCAGGCGCCGGACACGCGGGCGGCCGACTGCCCCATGTGGGTCATGGATGCGCAGCGCCCGGCGACAAGCAGGTTGTCGATCGCCTTGGGCACCATCATGCGATACGGCAGGTGATTGAATCCCCGGCAATGCGGGGTGTCCTGCCACTTGAACACGATGTTGCCCGCCACGTGGGCCTCGATGGGCCACCCGTTGACGCCAATCGCGTCGTCAAAGCTGGCGCATTGCAGCACATCGTCTTGCGTCAGCTGATACTCGCCGATGATTCTCCGTGTCTCGCGCACGCCGACCTGCGGGGCAATCTCCAGCAGATAGGCATTCTGGAAACCGGGCGCGGATTCGCGCAGGAACTGGAAGAAATCGACGATCTGGCGGCGGCCTTCCGTTTCGGCCCAGCTCAGCTGGAGGGCGTCGGTGCAATCCACCGGCGAGCCGTCAGGCAAGCTCAGCTGCGTCACATTGGCGCGCCATTCCACCGGGTTCTTCTGCGGCCGGATGATCGGGGTCTTGCGCGGGAAAGTCCGGCCCCTGGCCTCCGCCTCTTCCATCCATTTTCCAAAATGATTCCAGGCGTCGCCGGCCAGCACCGGGTCCACGCCATTGATGCGGAACATGGTCGAGGGGTACAGCATCGTTTCGCCGTCGTCCCCCTTCTCGAAAGGGGCGCCGGCGAATGCCGCCAGGTCGCCATCGCCGGAGCAGTCGATATACGTCTTTGCCACCACGGCGCGCCGCCCGGACTTGGTCTCGATCAGGAGCGCGCCGATCGTCGCCGGCGAGGCCATCTGCACGCCCACCGCCCGCGCGTGGAACAGCAGCCGGGCGCCGCTGGACAGCACCAGCTGGTCGGCAGCCACCTTCAATGCCGCGTTGTCATAGGCTTGCGCTGCGATCCTGCCTTGAAACAGCACGTGCGGCTCATTGAGCCCGCCCAAGTGCCGCAGGCGCGCCAGCAGTTCGTCGGCTTCGCCATGCACGACCTGCTGGATCTCACCGAACACATTGGCGTGCAGGCCGCAGAAGTTGGTGACGCCCGCGGCAGTCCCCATCCCGCCAAGAAAGCCATAGTGCTCCACCAGCAGCGTCGCCTGCCCGGCGCGGGCTGACGCCGCCGCCGCGGCAATGCCGGCCGGCCCGCCGCCCAGTACCACCACATCGAATTCGCCGAGTATCTCGGTTTCACGTGCTTGTTCCCGCACGATTCCAGCGCCTGCCTCTTTCATCGCTTCGCCTCCATGGGCCTTGCCGGCCTGATGCGTGCCATTCTATTTGCTGCGATTCGGCGTTGCTTCTGCTAAATTGCCAGTACAGTTATCGCGATTTGGAATAAATATGGACACAGTCGCCAATCTGCGGGCGTTCCTGGTGACCGCCAAGCTAGGCAACTTCTCGGAAGCCGCGCGCCAGCTCAACGTGGTGCCTTCCGTCATCGCCAAGCGCGTGGCGCACCTGGAGTGGACGCTCGGCACGGCGTTGTTTCATCGGACCACGCGAACCATGGAGCTAACCGTTGCCGGGCAGAAGTTCCAGCCGCGGGCCAGCGCGCTGCTGGGCGACTTCGACAGCCTGGTGGAAGATTTCGGGAAGGAGTCCGACGCGCTCGAGGGGCACCTCCGGGTGCGGGCGCCGACGTCGCTCACCGTGCTTTACCTGGGCACCATCTTTGCCCGCTTCAAGAGGCTGCACCCCAAGGTCACCATGGATGTGGTGCTGGTGGACCGCTCGGTCAATCCGATCGAAGAAGGTTTCGACATTGCGCTTGGCGGCCTGCCGTCAACCTACGACGGGGTCCACGACGAGCCGCTGTGCCAGCTCAAGCAGATCCTGTGCGCCACGCCGGCCTACCTGGCTCGCGCCGGGACACCGGCGCATCCGCGCGACCTGCATGATCACGAGTGCCTGGTGTTCAATCCTACCGGGAGCACCTGGCTGTTCGATAGCGTCTCGGGGCAGGTCAGTGTGGATGTACCCACCGCCTTGTCGTCAAACGACAACCACGTGCTTTACTCTGCCGTCTGCGAGGGAAACGGCATCGCGATATTGCCGACCTATATTGCCGCCGGCGCGCTCGGCAAAGGCGAGCTGATCGGCCTGATGGGCGGCTATCCGCTGCACGCGACCTGGCTCAAAGCCCAGGTGCCCGTGCGCAAGATGGCGTTGCGGCCCATCCAGGTGTTCCTGGCTTTGCTGCGGGAGAGCCTGTCGCCGCTGCCACCTTGGGAAAAAGACGCGGCAGCCGCTACCGGCGAATGAGAACGCGCCCTTACTGCGCCGTTTTGGCACCCACGACCGGATCCATCCCGCTGCGCTCGATCTCGCCCCGCGCCGCGGGCGAAGCCAGATAGCGAATCAACGCGCGCCCCGCCTCCGGATGCTCGGCCCCCACCGGCACGCCGGCGGCAAACGTAGTGATCTTCTGCATCGGCTCGGGAATCTTGCCAACAAAGCTGGCGCCCTTGACCGGCAGCAACTCGCTGACCTGCTGCAGTCCGATCTGGTAATCGCCCTGCGCCACCACGCTGCCCACCGGCGTCTTCTCGATCCGATGGGCACGGCCCTTGACCTGCTCCTCGATGCCCAGCTTTTTGAACATCTCCGTCTCGACATACACGCCGCTGGCGCTGTCCGAGTAGGCAATGGACTTGGCATCCAGCAAGCTCTTGCGGAATGCATCGACCGTGCTGATATCCGGCTTGGGGGCGCCTTCACGCACCGACAGGCCGATGCGCGAATCGGCCAGGTCGACCCGGCTGTCCGGCACCACCTTGCCTTGCTTGATCAGGTCGTCCAGCGCATAGCCCACCATGATCAACACATCGGCATGCTCGCCGCGCGCGAGCCGGTTGGGAATGGCCTCGGGCGACTTGCCCATCGACGGGCCCCACGCGGTGGACAAGGTATTGCCGGTGGCCTTCTCGAAGCCCGGGCCGAGCGCCTTGTAGGCTGCCGTAAAACCACCCGAATTCATGACCTTGACCTCGTCGGCGAGCGCATTGCCGGTGGCCAGCGCAAGGCTGGCTACGCCGGCCAGCATGAGCGCCAGCCAGGGCTGCTGGTGCTGCCGGGGAGGATGCGAAGGGGAAACGGGCGTGCGGGTTGCCTTGACGGGGCACGCAACGGCGATGGTTGGCTGGGTCATATGCGCTCTCTGTGGGCATTGATCTGGGATTCGGTCTACCCGCTTTTTGTCTCTGCGGGGCAGGCCGACCATTCTATGCAAGCACCGCGCGCGGCGATAATGCAATATTTCTTGGCTTTGATCGGTTTTATGCATCAATTCCGGCGCCGCTGCCCCCGCCGTGCGCCGAAGCCGCCGTGCTCCGACCGCGCCTTGCCACCGCCTGCCCAACCATGTCATAGAACGCCTGCGCATGCGCTGACAACGCGCGCCCCCGGCGGCGCAGGATGCCCAGCGTGCGGGACACCGCGGGATCGCGCAGGGGGACCGCGACCAGCGCGGCGCGCTCGCCACCGGGCAATGCCAGGCGCGGCACGGCCGCAACACCCAGCCCGGCCTCCACCAGCGCCAGCACGCTGCTGACATGGCGCACCTCATAGAAGGCGGCCGGCCGCAGCGGCACTTCGGCCAGGGCAAGATCCAGCATCAGCCGGTTGCCGCTCGACTTAGCTAACGCTACCAGCGTGTGTGCGCCAAGTTCGGCCCATTTCACCGAGCGGCGCCGGGCCAGCGGATGGTCGTGGCGGCAGGCCAGCACGAAGGGATCGCGCAGCAAGGGCTCGAACAGCAGGTCGGCCTCCTGGGTGCCGATGAAGTTCAGGCCGAAGTCCGCCTCGCCGCTGGCCACGCTGTGCAATACGACATTGGCGCCTTCGTCCACCATCTTGACGCGGACGTTGGGGAATTGCGCATGAAAGCGCGCGATCACCGCCGGCAGGAAGTAATGCGCCGCCGAAGGCACGCAGGCGACCGTCACTTCGCCTGAGCGCGTCGCGGCCGCGTCACCGATACCCATCAGGGAAGATTCCACTTCCGCCAGCAGCGTGCGTGCCTTGCCGACAAACTCGCGGCCCACCACGGTAAGGGCGACGCGACGCGTGGTGCGCTCGAACAGCCTGACATTGAGCGCCTGCTCCAGCTTGTCGATGCGGCGCGACAGGGCCGGCTGCGACAGGCTGAGGGCCTCGGCCGCGGCGCGGAAGCCGCCTTGCTCCACGACCGCCACCATGGCCTGCAGGTCGCCGAGGTCGAATCTGATCGGTTGCATTGTGTTCCAGGCTAGGGCAGCGGGATGGGTGCGAGGAGAGTAAAAGGAAAGGGCTTGCATTGATGCGCCCCGCCGATCAAAACGCGCCATCCGCCATTCTAGCCGTCATGCCCCGCTGCGTCCCTCTTGTGCCGGCCAGCGCAGGCGGCTGGCCGGCACCCCTGCGCACGTGGGTGGATGTCGCCCGCGCTGCTAGGGTATTCTCCGGAGCTTCGCGCCGGCCAAGGCGATGAATCCAGCCTCACCTCGCCACCCAACCGCCACAGGAGAAAGTTCGTAGATGTCGGACCCGTTCGCCTTGCAAGCCGTTACGACGCTCCTTGGCACCATGATGCTGGCGATCGTCTGGTCGCTGCGGCGCTGCGGCCAGCCGGGCGTGACGCTGTGGTGGCAGGCCAACCTGACGGGCATGGCGGCACTGTTGCTTTTTACACTGCGCGGCATGATCCCCGACGTGTTGTCGATCGTGGTGGCCAACGGCGCGCTGGCCTGGGCCCTGGCCTTGTTCCATGCCGGCATCTCGCGCTTCTGTGGACGGGAGCCGCCGTGGCGAGCCATGGTCGCCGGCACCCTCGCCGTGGTGGCCGGGATCATGGCGTGGCGCTATGTGTTCGACGACTTCAACACCCGCGTGGTCATCGTCTCTGCATTCCATGCCACGTTCTGCGCCTGCGCGGGCTACGTGCTGGTGCGGTACCGCCCGCGCCGCGGAATTGGCCACGGGAAATCATTGAGCGCCGCTGGGCGGGCGCGTCTATTCCTGCGCCGGGGTACCCCGGTACGCCCCCGGCCGCAGCCCGGTCCAGCGCCGGAACGCGCGATGGAAAGCGCCCGGCTCGGCAAAGCCAAGCTCGGCCGCGATTTCCGCCAGCGGCCGGCTGGAATGGCTGAGCGCTTCGATGGCCAGGTCGCGCCGCATCTCATCCTTCAGTTGCTGGTAGGTCCCGCCCTCTTCCATCAGCCGGCGCCGCAGCGAGGATGACGACATGTGCACGTCGTGCGCCAGCCGGTCAAAGGTGGGCCACTGCTCCGGCGGCTGCGCGCGCAACTGGCGCCGCACGCGCGCCATGATGCTGGTCCGGTCCGTGTACTTCACCACCACGTTGTGCGGTGCGTCGCGCAGGAAAGCCTTGAGGCTGCGCTCGTCCTGGTGTACCGGCTGGTCCAGCCAGGCCGCGTCGAACACCAGCGCCGTGGCCGGCTGGTCGAACGCCAGGTGGCGCGAGTACATCAGGCGGTACTCCGCGCTGTAGGCCGGCTCCGGATAGCTGAACGCAGCCAGCAGGACCGGCACGCGCCGGCGCAGCAGCCAGCTCATCAGCCCGTGCAGCATGATCAGCATGGTCTCCTGGGCGAACACGCCCGGCGGCCGGCTTGAGGTGGCGCTCAGCACCAGCGCCGCCCTGCCCCGCTTGCCTGCCCCGGCCTCGGCGCCCACGCCTTCGCGCTCCAGCCGCACGCCGATATCGTCCAGCAGCAAGCCGAAATAACGCACCACCCGCTCCAGCCCCTGCGCCAGCGTCTTGCTGCCCACGATCGCGTGGCACAGCATGGCAAAGCTGCCGCACTTCATGCGGCGTGTGTCCTGGCCAAAGAACTCATCGTCCAGCGCGGCGGCCACCTCCATCCACAATGCGCTATAGCTTGCGGCGGACACGCGCGCCTGCGGCACCGCCAGCAGCGCGGGCACGATGCCCGCCGCCTGCAGCACCGGCTCCGGCGCGATGCCGCGCGCGCGCAGGCCCGCGATGGCGTGATGCACGAAGCAGATGGCGACGCTGTGTTTTTCCATGGAAAGGCAAGGATCTGGACTGGATGGCTTGCTGGCCCGGGCTTGCCGGCAGTGGCCGGCAGTGGCAAACGAGTTCAGCAAGGTTGGCGGATTCTGGCATAGGAGCGCCCCGCCTGTCTTCCTACACTTGCTACCAACACTCCCGCCCCGCGCGGGCCACCAGACCGCCAGCCTCACCTGGATCGCGCGTCCCCACGCCAATCCCGGCCCAACCCGAGCCGCCATGCATCACGAATTCAGCGAACAGCAAGCCATGATCCGCGACACCGCGCGCGCCTTCGCCACCGAGCGGCTGGCACCCGGCGCCGCCGAGTGGGACCGCGCCGGCCAGTTGCCGCCAGAGGTAGTGGCGGAAATGGGCGCGCTCGGCCTGCTCGGCATGATCGTGCCCGAGGAATGGGGCGGCACCTATACCGACTACATCGCCTACGCGCTGGCCATCGAGGAGATCGCCGCCGGCTGCGCGGCCTGCGCCACGCTGATGAGCGTGCACAACTCGGTGGGTTGCGGGCCGATCCTGCACTATGGCACGCAGGCGCAAAAAGCGCGCTACCTGCCGCGCCTGGCCAGCGGCGAGATGATTGGCGCCTTCTGCCTGACCGAGCCGCAGGCCGGCTCGGAAGCGCATAACCTGCGCACCCGGGCGCGCGCAACCGACAACGGCTGGGTGCTCTCGGGCAGCAAGCAGTTCGTCACCAACGGCCAGCGCGCCAGCGTGGCCATCGTGTTTGCCGCCACCGAACCGGCGCAAGGCAAGCGCGGTCTCTCGGCCTTCGTGGTGCCCACCGATACGCCCGGCTTCTCGGTGCATACGCCCGAGCGCAAGATGGGTATCCGCGCCTCCGACACCTGCGCCATCACGCTGGACGACTGCCACGTGCCGCACGACGCGCTGCTCGGCGAGCCCGGCGAGGGATTGCGCATTGCCCTGTCGAACCTGGAAGGCGGGCGCATCGGCATCGGCGCGCAAGCGCTCGGCATTGCCCGCTCGGCCTTCGAGGCCGCCTGCCGCTACGCCGCCGAGCGCGTGCAGTTTGGCCGCCCGCTGCGCGAGCACCCGCCCATTGCCAACATGCTGGCTGACATGGCCACCGAGCTCAACGCCGCGCGCCTGCTGGTGCACCGCGCCGCGCATATGCGCACGGCCGGCCAGCCCTGCCTCTCGGAAGCCTCGCAGGCCAAGCTCTATGCCTCGGAGCTGGCCGAGCGCGTGTGCTCCAAGGCGCTGCAGATCCACGGCGGCTACGGCTACCTGGAGGACTACCCGGTCGAGCGCCATTACCGCGATGCCCGCATTACGCAGATCTACGAAGGCACCAGCGAAATCCAGCGCATGCTGATCGCGCGCACCCTTTGAGCCGTCTGCCTGACTACTTTCCAGCCTTGCACCACCCACACCTAAAACCGACGGAGACCACCCCATGAGTGCCCAGAACCCCAATGCCGCCGTACCCACCGTCAAGCTGTTGATCAACGGCGAGTGGGTGGAGTCCGCCGCCACTGAATTCCGCCCCGTCGTCAATCCCGCCACCCAGCAAGTGCTGGCGCGGGTGCCGCTGGCCACCGCGGCCGAGGTCAATGCCGCCGTGGGCGCGGCGCATCGCGCCTTTGCCACCTGGCGCCACACGCCGCTAGGTGCGCGGCTGCGCATCATGCTCAAGTACCAGGCGCTGATCCGCGAGCACAGCAAGCGCATTGCCGCCATCCTCACCGCCGAGCAGGGCAAGACCCTGGCCGACGCCGAAGGCGATATCTTCCGCGGGCTCGAGGTCGTGGAGCATGCCTGCTCGATCGGCACGCTGCAGCAAGGCGGCTTTGCCGAGAACGTGGCAGCCACCGTCGACACCTACACCCTGCAGCAACCGATTGGCGTGTGCGCCGGCATCACCCCGTTCAACTTCCCGGCCATGATCCCGCTGTGGATGTTTCCCATGGCGATTGTGTGCGGCAACACCTTCGTGCTCAAGCCGTCGGAGCAAGACCCGCTGTCCACCATGGAACTGGTCAAGCTGGCCATCGAGGCTGGCGTGCCCGCCGGCGTGCTCAACGTGGTCCACGGCGCGCGCGAGGTGGTGGACGCGCTGTGCACGCACCCGGACATCAAGGCGGTTTCCTTCGTCGGCTCCACCGCCGTGGGCACCCACGTCTACAATCTCGCCGGCGCCCACGGCAAGCGCGTGCAATCGATGATGGGCGCCAAGAACCACGCCGTGGTGCTGCCCGACGCGCACCGCGAGCACACGCTCAACGCGCTGGCCGGCGCGGCCTTCGGCGCCGCCGGCCAGCGCTGCATGGCGACCTCGGTAGCGGTGCTGGTAGGCGCCGCGCGCGAATGGCTGCCCGAACTGGTGAAAAAGGCCGCCACGCTCAAGGTCGGCGCCGGCAACGAGCCCGGCACCGACGTATGCCCGGTGGTGTCCGTCGCCGCAAAACAGCGCGTGCTCGGCCTGATCGAAGCCGGCGAACGCGAAGGCGCCACGCTGGCGCTCGATGGCCGCAACGTGCAGGTGGATGGCTACCCCGAAGGCAACTTCATCGGCCCGACCGTGTTTGCCGATGTCACGACCGAGATGTCGATCTACACCCAGGAAATCTTCGGCCCGGTACTGGTGGTGATCGGCGTCGACACGCTGGATGAAGCCATCGCCCTGGTCAACCGCAACCCCTTCGGCAACGGCACGGGCGTGTTCACCCAAAGCGGCGCGGCAGCCCGCAAGTTCCAGAGCGAGATCGACGTCGGCCAGGTCGGCATAAACATCCCGATCCCGGTACCCGTGCCCTACTTCAGCTTCACCGGCTCGCGCGGCTCCAAGCTGGGCGACCTCGGCCCCTATGGCAAGCAGGTGGTGCAGTTCTATACGCAGACGAAGACGGTCACGGCAAGGTGGTTTGACGATGCAACGGTGAACGATGGGGTGAATACCACGATCAGCCTGCGCTAGCTCTATCGCTGTCTTGCTCCCCTCTCCCGCAAGCGGGAGAGGGGAGCCAACCAGCGGCAAGATCAACCAACTGTGGTAGCCGTGTTTCCCGCCCGAAGGGGCGGGAAACACCCACGCGCGATGCGAAGCGAGCCGTGGAGGTGTGCCAAGGCCGTATGGGGCGCCTCGGGATTCGGCGAAAAGAGCGGAAAAGAGGGACCCATGTCTGAGT
>NZ_BAAILO010000082.1:0-34022 GCF_054589115.1 Cupriavidus sp. 8B
TTATGCGGCGCGGAAAAGAGGGACCCATGTCTGAGCATCGCCCTAAGGCGATGTGAGTTTGGGTCCCGGCCGCTCTTTTGGCTTGCCGACGAGGAGGCTTTCGCCGCATCCGGGTCGCCTTCTTTGCCTACTTTCTTGGCGAGACAAGAAAGTAGGTCGCCTCCCCGCAGGGGAGGTGAAACTGCCTTTGACTTTAAGCCGTTGAGCTTTTGAGCAGCAGCACGCATGGTGAACAAGTAGGCATCCGAGAGCCAACGCCACATCCAACACCCGCCCTCTCCCCCGCCCCCACTCGACACGGCTGCTCTCCCACAATTGGGAGAGGGGAGCAAACCTGGCGCGGGCGACCAGCCTCTCGCCATCACCCCGGACTATCATGGCGGATAAACCGTTGCACTCGCCGCCATGCGTATCTCCCCCCTTCCGCCCCTGCCCTGCCTGGTCGCCTTCGAGTCGGCCATGCGGCATGGCAGCTTCACCCGCGCCGCGAGCGAACTTCACCTGACGCAAAGCGCCATCAGCCGCCAGGTGGCGCAGCTCGAACACTTCCTTGGCAAGAAGCTCTTCATCCGTGAGCCGCGCGCACTGCGCCTGACCGTGAGCGGCCAGGCTTATGCCGAAGAGGTGCAGCGCCTGCTGTCGGCCTGCGCCGAAGCCACCGAGGACGTGATGAAGCGCAAGGGCCATGGCGAGCTGACCGTGGCTTGCTCCAGCGGCGTAGCCGTGCTCTGGCTCACGCCCAGGCTGGGAGCCTTCCGCGCCGCGTATCCCGACATCCACCTGCGCCTGCTCGTCAACGACAGCCTGGCCTCGCTCTCTCCCGCCGAGTTCGACGTGGGCATGTATTACCTGCGCGAGGGCCCGCCGCCGGGACTGGCATCACGCCGCCTGTACGACGAAGACGTGTTTCCCGTCTGCGCGCCGCACTACCTGGACGGCCGTCGGCTGGAGCCTGCCGACCTCCCCGGCGAGACCTTGCTGATGCTGGAAGACGGGCAGCGCCAATGGATGTCGTGGCAGACCTGGCTGGCCCACAACGGGCTGGCGGACGCGCGGCCGCCGCACAAGCTGGTGGCCAACCAATATCCGATCCTGCTGCAGCTCGCGATGGAAGGCCAGGGCATCGCCCTGGGGTGGCGCCACATGATCGACCGCTGCCTGCAGGAGGGACTGCTGGTGCGCGCCTGCGAGGCGAGCGCGAGCCTGGGGGGTGGCTACTACGCGGTGTGGCCGCAAGACCGCGCGGAGGCCGCGGCAGCGCGGACGTTCCGCAACTGGCTGGCGCAGCAGAGCGCGGAAAGCCAGTAACGGGGGAGCGAATGCGGGTTCAGCGAATTGACAGGTTCGCTGGTTATCATCCGTTGCTTGCACCCAAAACAGCCAATGGAGACAACCATGCGTATTCCCGCCACCAGCCGCGCGCTGGCCCTCGCCGTTCCCGTCCTGTTCGCCGCTGCCGGCTTCGCCATGCCCGCGCAGGCCGCCGATGCCTGGCCGACCCACGTGATCAAGTTCGTCGTGCCGTTCACCGCTGGTGGCGCCAATGACCTGGTGGCGCGCGCGGCCGCCGACGCGGTTGGCAAGCGGCTCGGCCAGACAGTGATGATCGAGAATCGCCCGGGCGCTGGCGGCGTGGTGGGCGCGGACTACGTGGCCAAGGCCAAGCCGGATGGCTACACCTTCCTGATCGGCGCCGTTGGCACTGTCACCAACAGCCTGATCCGCGCCAAGATGCCCTACGCGGCAGACGACCTGGTGCCGGTCTCCCTGGTCGCGGTGAGCCCGTCCGTGATCGTGGTCTCGCCGTCCCTGCCGGTGAACAACCTGAAGGAGCTGGTCGAGTACTCCAAGAAGCAGCCTTCGGGCGCCAACTTCGCCACCGCCGGCAGTGGCAGCACGCCGCACTTTGTCGAGGAGATGCTCAAGGAAAAAGGCGCGGTGCTGACCGTGGTGCCCTACAAGAGCGGCTCGGAGAGCATTACCGCGGTGATCGGCAACCAGGTCACGGCGACTTCCGAGGCCAGCGTGGTGGTGCTGCCCAACATCAAGGCCGGCAAGCTCAAGGCACTGGGCGCGACCTGGGACAAGCGCATGAGCGCGGCGCCGAACATCGCGACCACTGCCGAGCAAGGCATGCCGGACGTGCGCATCGGCCACTGGGCCGGCGTGTTCGCGCCCAAGGGCACGGACCCCGCCATCCTCAAGAAGATGAACGCCGAAATGAGCGCCGCCATGCAGACGCAGGAGACGCGCGACCGGTTGGTTCCCAACGGCATCGAACCCGCCGGCGGCACGCAGGAGAGCTTCATCGCCTTCATCAAGTCGGAGCGCGAACGCCTTGGCCGTATCGCAAAGAACGCCAACATGACAGCGGAATAAGAAATATTTTCGACCGTCCCCATGACTGGGACGGTGAATGTCTGTATCGGGCCCGTCATGTACGGGCTCGTTTCATTTCTTAAATGTGCTTTATGCGTATTTTTGCATAACCCATGTGCACAATTGGCTTCATTGGCGCCAAATAATGTTTTTAACCCAGGACATTAGAAGCGGTTCTGCATTGTCTGTGATGAAAAGACAACGCGAATTGCAACGCAAATCATTCGCATTTATATTCCGGCTCGCCCAACCATAACACTGCCTCCCGCCGTTGGCCGAACCGATCCAGACGCGCACCTTCTCGCCGCTTCCGGCCGGCTCGTGCCCACGGCCGCACCGGAACCGAGATACGACATGAATCGCCGCACGCCGATCGCGACTGCCCTGCTCGCGCTGTTCGCAACGCCCGTTGTCACCCTGGCCCAGACGGTCGCCACGGCCCCCGCCAGGCAGCCCGCGACAACGCTGCAGGAAGTGGTGGTGCAAGGCGGCCGTGCCAACGACGACTACAACGCGGTGAAGAATTCAGTCAGCAAGCTGCCCGAGGAACTGCGCGACATCCCGCAATCGGTGACGGTGGTCAACAAAGCGCTGATCGACGCGCAGGGCGGCACCTCGCTGGCGGATGCGCTGCGTAATGTGCCGGGCATCACCATCGGCGCAGCCGAGGGCGGCCAGATCGGCAACAACATCAACCTCAACGGGTTCTCCGCGCGCACCGACATCTATCTGGATGGGTTCCGCGACCGCGGCCAGTACTATCGCGACGTCTTCGCGCTGGAATCGGTGGAAGTGCTGATGGGGCCCTCGTCGATGCTGTTCGGGCGTGGATCCACCGGCGGCGTGATCAACCAGGTCACCAAGAAGCCGTCGCTGAAGGCCGCCACGGAAGTCACCGGCTCGGTAACCACCAACGGCCTGGTGCGCGCCACCGCCGACTACAACACGCCTACGGGTGAGACCTCGGCCTTCCGCATCGCGGCGATGGCGCAGGACGGCAAGGCAAGCACGCGCGACCAGACGACGGTGAAGGATTTCGGCCTTGCGCCGTCCTGGCGCCTGGGCATCGGCACCCCCACCGAGATCACGCTGTCGGCGCTGGTGCAGCATAACGAAGACATGGCCGACTATGGCTTCCCGGCGATCAACGGGCATCCGGTCAACGTCGACCGCAAGACGGCCTACGGCTTCAATGACGACCGCACCATCCAGGATGTCGCCGCGCTCAACGCCACCGTCGACCACAAGTTCTCGCCCAACCTGCGGCTGCGCAACCAGACCCAGTTCAACTACGTCAACACCAATGCGCGCGAGACCGCGCCGAACGCCGTCGGCACGGTCGGCGCCAAGGGCTTCACCGCCCTCACCACCACCAGCCTGCCGCTGGATGCGCTGTCGGTACGCCTGCAAAGCCACGACCGGCATATCCGCGACTACTCGATCTTCAACCAGACCGAGCTGACCGCCAAGTTCGACACCGGCCCGGTCAAGCACACCGTGCTGGTTGGCGCCGAGATTGGCCACGATGGCTATGACAACCAGAACTACTACCGCAACGGCGTTTGCAACGGCGTGGCGCTGAACGCCGCCGCGACCGCCACCGCGGCAGCCGGCACCAGCGGCTACGCAGCCTGCGAGCCGCTCGTGAACCCGACCTATGGCAACTCGCCGGCAAACGCGCCGAGCGCGGTCGGCAACCGGCAGGGCGCCTCGGCCAATACGCTGGCGGCCTACATCAATGACTCGGTCGAGTTCAGCAAGCAGTGGAAGATGGTGGCCGGCCTGCGTTACGACCGGTACCTCGCCAGCATCTCCAATTCGGTCAACTCGACCAACACGCGGGGCAGCACCGTGCTGTCCAGCGCCGACCAGACCGTCAACTTCACCAGCGTGCGGCTGGGTGGCATCTGGCAGCCGACCGAGGCCCAGTCCTACTACGTGTCGTATGGCACATCGTTCAATCCGTCGCTGGAGCAGTTGGTGGGCACCGTGGGCCAGCAGAACCTGGACCCGGAGAAGAACAAGTCCTATGAAGTGGGCGGCAAATGGGACCTGATGGGCGGTGACCTGTCGCTGACCTCGGCCGCGTTCCAGATCACCAAGGACAACGCGCGCAGCCAGATCGACGCCACCACCTATTCGCTGGCCGGCAAGATCCGCGTGCGCGGGTTCCGTGCCGGCGCCACCGGGCGCATCACCAGCAAGTGGCAAGTGTTCGCCGGCTACACCTTCCTGGACGCCGATATCGTCAACGGCATTGCCGCCGGCACCCAGGGCATGACGCCGGCCAACACGCCCAAGCACACCGCGACGGCATGGACCAGCTACGCCGTGCTGCCGAACTGGGAAGTGGGCGGTGGCGCCTTCTATATGTCGCAGCGCTACGCCAACAACACGGACACCGTGCAGGTGGGCGGCTACGTGCGCTGGGACGGCATGATCGCCTACCACCAGCCCAAGTACGATGTGCGCCTGAACCTGTTCAACGTGTTCGACAAGAAGTATTTCGATGCACTGATCCCGTCGGACGGCGGCCGCTCGGTGCCGGGCACCGGCCGCACCGCGATGCTGTCCGTCGTCTACCGCATGTAAGCTGAGGTAAAGTGGCGTGACGCCATATCACCCCATGTCACGCCACTTCACGCCACGCGGCGACCCGGGAGCCCCCCCCCGGCGCCGCCCGTCGAACCCTGCCGAGATCGCCATGCTTGTCTGCATTCCCAAGGTCCTCAACGCGGAGCAGCTCGCCGCCGTGCGCCAGCAGCTCGACCAGGCTGGCGAGGCCTGGGTGAATGGCCGCGTATCGGCCGGCTACTCCGGCGCGCCGGTCAAGGTCAACCAGCAGATCGACGAGCGCTCCGACGTGGCGCTACAGTGCCAGCAGCTGATCGTGAGCGTGCTCGAGCGCAATCCGCTGTTCATCAGCGCGGCGCTGCCCAATATCGTCTACCCGCCGATGTTCAACCGCTACAGCGAGGGCATGACCTTCGGCGCGCATGTGGATGGCAGCGTGCGCATTCATCCGCACAATGGCCGCAAGCTGCGCACCGATATCTCGGCCACGCTGTTCCTCAGCGACCCCGCCAGCTACGACGGCGGCGAGCTGCAGGTGGAAGACACCTATGGCACCCACAGCGTCAAGCTGGAAGCCGGCGACATGGTGATCTACCCCGCCACCAGCCTGCACCAGGTCACGCCGATCACGCGCGGCACGCGCGTGGCCAGCTTCTTCTGGATCCAGAGCCTGGTGCGCGACGACGCGCAGCGCGCGCTGCTGTTCGACCTCGACAACGCCATCCAGAAGCTCAACCAGACCGGCGCCGACGATGGTGCGCGGCGCTCGCTGGTAGGTTGCTACCACAACCTGCTGCGGCAGTGGACCGAGACCTGAAAGGGGACGAATAAATCTACTGCGCGGCCCATGGCGAGCCCTGTGGTGCTCGCCGTACCCATGTACGGCTGCGCTCCTCGGACCCGCCATGGACCGCTCGCTAATTTCTTCGCCCCTTTCGGCACGCCTTGTCTTTAATGCTGACGGCCGTGGTCGGAGGAAACTGGCGCCGCCCGGCTAAGCAAACTGCTCCGCCAGCGCCGCCCTGGCCTTCCCGACCAGCGCTGCCTCCCCGGCCCGGGCAGGCAGCAGGAAGAATTCCGCGGTGGGCAAGGCAGGCAGCTTGAGCCTGGCCAGCGTAGCCGCGTCGATGCGCGTTACCCCCGGCCCGATCGCCGACTCGTTCAGGCACGAGATGCCAAGCCCGGCAGCCAGCGCCAGATGCAGGCCAGCCACGCCCGAGGCGGAATGCGCAATCACGTGGTCCAGGCGCCGGCGCCGCAGCATCTGCACCACGAACTGATGCAGCGAGCAGGTATCGGGCAGCAGCACCAGTGGCAGCGGGCCGCTCACGCGCTCCGCCTCGCCTTGCGCCGCGACCCACGCCAGCGCCTCGCGGCGCAGCACGGTGCCACGCGCGCCTTTGGCGCCAGCTTGCTGGCCTGCCCCCTTGCCCGGCAAGCGCATCGACAAGCCGATATCGAAATCATCGGTGTGCATCCCCGCATCGATGACGCTGCTTTTCGTCACCTGTACGTGCAGCCGGAGGTAGGGATAGCGCTCGCGCAGCCCGCGCAGCATGCCGGCAATCTCGCCCGGCCGGAAGTAATCCGTCACCGCGAGCCGCAGCTCGCCATCCAGCGTGTGGCCGCGCAGGTCTTGCAGCGCCAGCTCGGACAGCGCCAGGATGCGCCTCGCATGCTCGAGCAAGCGTACGCCTGCCGGTGTCGGCGCCGCGCCCTGCTTGCCGCGCGTGAGCAGCGGCACGCCGGCGCGCTCCTCCAGCTTGCGCAGTTGCTCGCTCACCGAGGACTGCGACAGGTACAAGCGGGGCGCCGCAGCGGACAGGCTGCCGGCGTCCGCCACGGTCACGAAGGTGCGTAGCTGATCGAGCTCAAGTGCGCGCATGGCGGGCTCCCATCATGGTTCGGCTTGCTTCGGCTTATTTCGGTATTAACGATGGATAGTATCGCAAATTCCCGTTTTTCCGATGGCAGACAAAAGCCTAGACTGGCATCACTAACCCGCTGGATCAAACCCGGCGAACCAAGTGAAACCGCAAAGACCAAGGAGCCCGTCATGCCCCACATCAACCTGCAGATCTCCGGCAAGCCCAACGCATCGCTGACCCGCCGCAGCGCCGCCGCCGTGGCCGAGCTGACCCAGCGCGTGCTCGGCAAGAAGCCGGAGGTCATCGCCGTCTGCGTGCAGTACATCGACCACGACGCCTGGATCATCGGCGGCGAGCCACTCTCGGAGCAGGGCCGCAATGCGTTCCACCTCGACATCAGCGTGACGGACGAAACCAACACCAAGGCCGAGAAGGCGCAGTACCTGAAGGCCGTGTTCGAAGCCTTGTCGGAGCTGATCGGCAACGTCCATCCGGTCTCGTACATCCACGTGGTGGATGCGCGTGCGGCCACCTACGGCTACGGCGGCCTGACACAAGAGTACCGCTACCACCACGGCTGAGCCCGCGCCAGGCCGGGACAACGACCAGCCTTTGAGGCAGGACATTGTCGCAGCGCAGCAAGCTGTGGCAAAGTCGGCACCTGATCTGCCGCGCGCGGTGCCACAAGCGCCGCGCGCGCGGAAGAACCACAAGGAGAACCGATGTCCTTCCTGATCGTCCTGGCCGCCCTGGCCTTCCTGATGTTCGCGGCCTACCGTGGATACAGCGTCATCCTGTTCGCCCCGGTGGCCGCGCTCGGCGCCGTCCTGCTGACCGAGCCCGCCGCCGTGGCGCCGGTCTTCTCCGGCATCTTCATGGAGAAGATGGTCGGCTTCGTCAAACTGTATTTCCCGGTCTTCCTGCTGGGCGCCCTGTTCGGCAAGGTGATCGAGCTGTCGGGCTTCTCGGAGTCCATCGTGGCCGCCGCCATCCGCTATATCGGCCGCTCGCGGGCCAATGCGGTGATCGTCACCGTCTGCGCGCTGCTGACCTATGGCGGCGTCTCGCTGTTCGTGGTGGTGTTCGCCGTCTATCCCTTCGCGGCGGAGCTTTACCGGCAGAGCAACATCCCCAAGCGGCTGATGCCGGGCGCCATTGCGCTGGGCGCGTTCTCGTTCACCATGGATTCGCTGCCGGGCACGCCGCAGATCCAGAACATCATCCCCACCACCTTCTTCAAGACCACGACCTGGGCCGCGCCGGTGCTGGGCCTGCTCGGCTCGTTGTTCATCATCGGGGTGGGCCTGTCCTACCTGGAGTGGCGCCGCCGCGCGGCCATGGCGCGTGGCGAGGGCTACGGCACTGCGTTGCGCAACGAGCCGGAGCGCAGCCAGACCGGCCACCTGCCGCATCCGGCGCTGGCGCTGCTGCCGCTGGTGGTGGTGGGCGTGGCCAACTTCGTCTTTACGCGCATGATCCCGCAGTGGTACGGCAGCAGCTACAGCGTGTCGCTGCCCGGGCTGGCCAAGCCCGTGCAGACGCAGATCGCCACCGTGACCGCGATCTGGGCGGTGGAGGCGGCGCTGCTGCTGGGCATCGTGGTGGTGCTGGCGACCGCATTCGGCGCGGTGCGCGAGCGCTTTGCCGAGGGCAGCAAGAGCGCCATCGGCGGCGCGCTGCTGGCCGCCATGAATACCGCCTCGGAATATGGCTTCGGTGGCGTGATCGCCGCCCTGCCCGGCTTCCTGGTCGTCAGCGACGCGCTCAAGAGCATCCCCAACCCGCTCGTCAATGCCGCCGTCTCGGTCAGCACGCTGGCCGGCATCACGGGTTCGGCCTCGGGCGGCATGAGCATTGCGCTGGCCGCCATGTCGGACACCTTCATCCACGGCGCGCAGGCCGCCGGCATCCCGCTCGACGTGCTGCACCGCGTGGTGTCGATGGCCAGCGGCGGCATGGATACGCTGCCGCACAACGGCGCCGTGATCACCTTGCTGGCCGTTACGGGCCTCACGCACCGGGAGTCCTACCGCGACATTTTCGCGGTGACCGCCATCAAGACGCTGGCCGTGTTCTTCGTGATCACGGTCTACTACGTGACCGGCCTGGTCTGAACACGGCGGCGCGCGCCGCACCTTGTGGATCGCGCCGTCCTTACCTAGTGTGAGTGGGTAGCCGGTGGTGCGCATGTGTTTTATGCGCCATATGCCGGCTGCCCCACCCTGCACTTCCCACCGGAACACCGCATGAAAACCGTGAGTTTGCCCGGCGGCGAAAGCGTTGCCGCGCTCGGCATGGGCACCTGGAACATGGGCGATCAGCCCGCCGCGCGCGCGGAAGAGCTCGCCACGCTACGCCTCGGGCTGGATCTTGGCCTGACCCTGATCGACACCGCCGAGATGTATGGCGATGGCCGCTCCGAGGAACTGGTGGGCGAAGCCATCGCCGGGCGGCGCGACGAGGTCTTCCTGGTCAGCAAGGTGTACCCGCACAACGCCGGGCGCACCAGCGCGGTGGCCGCCTGCGAGCGCAGCCTGCGCCGCCTGGGCACCGACCGCCTCGACCTGTACCTGTTGCACTGGCGCGGCGGCGTGCCGCTGGCAGAGACCATGGAAGCCTTCATGGCGCTGCGCAAGGCGGGCAAGATCCGGCACTTCGGCGTCAGCAACCTCGACCTGGACGATATGCGCGCGCTGTGGCGCGTGCCCGGCGGCAAAGAGGTGGCGGCCAACCAGTTGCTCTACAACCTCACGCGGCGCGGCATCGAGTGGGACTTGCTGCCCTGGCTGCGTGAGCATGGCGTTCCCCTGATGGCTTATTCGCCGATCGAGCAGGCCACGCTGCTGCGCAATCCCCGGCTTGCGCGCTTTGCCGAGAAGCATGGCATCAGCCCGGTGCAGGCGGTGCTGGCCTGGCTGCTGGCGCAGCAGAGCGTCATCGCGATTCCCAAGACCAGCCATCGCGAGCGCCTGCGCGAGAACCACGGCGCGCTCGCGCTGCAACTCTGCGCGCAGCAACTGGCCGAGCTGGACGCTGCCTTCCCGCCACCGGACGGCCCGCGCCCGCTGGCAATGCTGTGATGTTGTGAGCCGCGGCCGGCGCGCAGCCGGCACCGCCCCGTTGCGTCCATGCCAGCCCAGGAGCCGCCGCCATGACCATCGACTACGACGCCATCATCATCGGCACCGGCCAGGCCGGCCCCCCGCTGGCGGCGCGCCTGAGCGCGGCCGGCCAGAAGGTGGCCGTGATCGAGCGCCAGTCGTTCGGCGGGACCTGCGTCAACACCGGCTGCATCCCCACCAAGACCATGGTGGCGAGCGCCTACGCGGCTCAGCTGGCCCGGCGTGGCGCCGACTATGGCGTGGTGCCCACCGGGCCGGTGACGGTGGATATGGCGCGCGTCAAGGCGCGCAAGGACGGCGTGGTTGGCAAGTCCACGCACGGCGTGGAAACGTGGGTGCGCACGCTGGAACATGGCACCGTCTATCTCGGCCACGCGTGCTTCGAGGGCCCGGACACCGTGCGCGTGAACGACACCCTGCTGCGGGCCGGCAAGATCTTCATCAACGTCGGCGGGCGCGCCGCCGCCCCGCCGATGCCCGGGCTGGAACAGGTCGACTACCTGACCAACGCCGGCATGATGCGCGTGGACACGCTGCCGCGGCACCTGCTGGTGGTGGGCGGCAGCTATATCGGGCTGGAGTTCGGCCAGATGTTTCGCCGCTTCGGCAGCGAGGTCACCATCGTGCAACGCGGCCCGCGCCTGATCGAGCGAGAGGATCCCGATGTGTCCGATGCCGTTCGCGACATCCTCGCCGCCGAGGGCATCGAGCTGCGCCTGGACGCCGAGTGCATCGCGCTGGAGCAGCGCGGCGGGGAGGTCGTGGTGAAGATGGATTGCGCGCGAGGCGCGCCTGAGATCGTCGGCTCGCACGTGCTGCTGGCGGTGGGCCGGCGGCCCAATACCGACGACCTTGGCCTGGACCGCGCCGGCGTCGCCGTGGATGCGCGTGGCTATATCCAGGTGGACGAGCAGTTGCGCACCAATGTGCCCGGCATCTGGGCCATGGGCGACTGCAACGGGCGCGGCGCCTTTACCCATACCGCCTACAACGACTTCGAGATCGTCGCAGCCAACCTGCTGGACGCGGCGTCCGGCGAGCCGCCCCGCACGCTCGGCGACCGCATCCCCGCCTATGCGCTCTACACCGATCCGCCACTAGGGCGCGTCGGCATGAACGAGGCCGAGGCGCGGCGGTCCGGGCGCAATGTGCTGGTGGGCATGCGGCCAATGACGCGGGTTGGCCGCGCGGTGGAAAAAGGCGAAACGCAAGGATTCATGAAGATCCTGGTCGATGCCGACAGCCGCGAGATCCTTGGCGCGGCGGTGCTGGGCGTGGGCGGCGACGAGGTGATCCATTGCATCCTCGACGCGATGTATGCGTGCGCGCCATACACCATGGTCCAGCGCGCCATGCATATCCACCCCACGGTGTCCGAGCTGATCCCGACCATGCTGGGCGAACTGCATCCGCTGGAGCCGGCCAGGCCGGCGGCGGCGTGAGCGGCCCGCACAGCCAGCGCTGAACATGTCCACCACGCCGCTGGCCCAGGGCCCGTGCGACGACGCAATGCTGCGGGCCGGCCCCGGCGGGCCACCCTGCGCCCGGGCCGACGAGCCGTGGGTGCTGGCTGCCACCATCCTGGCGTCCAGCATGGCCTTTATCGATGGCACCGTGGTCAACGTGGCCCTGCCCGCGCTGCAAAAGGACTTCGACGCCAGCCTGAGCGGCATGCAGTGGGCGGTGGAAGCCTATGCCTTGCTACTGGCGGCGTTGCTGCTGGTGGGCGGCGCCTCCGGGGACCGCTTTGGCCGCCGCCGCGTCTTTGCGCTGGGTGTGGCGATCTTCGCGGCCAGCTCGGCTTGGTGCGGCCTGGTCGGCAACATCGGCCACCTGGTCGCAGCGCGGGCGGTGCAGGGCGTGGGCGCTGCGCTGCTGGTGCCAGGCAGCCTGGCGCTGCTGTCGGCCTCGTTCGATGCGAGCCGGCGCGGCAAGGCCATCGGCACCTGGTCCGGCGCCACCGCCATGACCACCGCACTCGGGCCCGTGTTGGGCGGCTGGCTGATCGAGCATCTGTCGTGGCGCGCGGCCTTCCTGGTCAACCTGCCGCTGGCGGTGGCGGTGCTGGCCATCGTGTTCTGGCGCGTGCCGGAAAGCCGCGCACCGCAGCAAGCCGGGGGACTCGACTGGCCTGGCAGCCTGCTCGCCGCGCTGGGGCTGGGCAGCCTGGTCTACGGCCTGATCGAGTCGCCGGCGCTGGGCTGGGGCCATCCAGCCGTATGGATGCCGCTTGCCGCCGGCCTCGTTGCGCTCGGCCTGTTCGTGCTGGTGGAGGCGCGCGTGGCCAACCCGGTCATGCCGCCCGCGCTGTTCCGCTCGCCCGCTTTCCTGGGCGCCAACCTGCTCACCTTGCTGCTTTACGCGGCACTTGGCGGCGGCCTGTTTTTCTTCCCGCTCAATCTGATCCAGGTGCAGGGCTATTCGTCGACGCAGGCCGGCGCCGCCCTGCTGCCGTTCATCCTGCTGATGTTCCTGCTGTCCGGCTGGGCCGGCGGGCTGGTGGACCGGCATGGTGCGCGCAAGCCGCTGATCGTGGGCCCGCTGGTTGCGGCAGCGGGTTTCGCGCTGTTTGCATTGCCCACGGCCGGCGCCAGCGGCGGCAGCTACTGGCTGACCTTCTTTCCCGCGGTGCTGGTGCTCGGCGCGGGCATGACGATCAGCGTGGCGCCACTGACCACCACGGTCATGAACGCGGTGCCGCCGGGCTCGGCCGGCACCGCGTCCGGCATCAACAACGCGGCGGCACGCGTGGCCACGCTGCTGGCGATTGCCGTGCTGGGGATCGTGATGGTGCGCGTGTTCGACTACCGGCTGGACCGCTCGCTTGGCCAGTCGGTGGCGAGCGGAGCGGTGTCGGCGCAGGTGGCGCGGGCCGTGCAGGCGCAACGCGCGAAGCTCGCCGCCATCGCGCTGCCGGCGGCCACGGACCCGCAGGCGAAAGCGGCCGTCCGGCAAGCGGTGGACGGCGCCTTCGTGGCAGGCTTTCGCTGGGTCATGCTGCTGTCGGCGCTGCTGGCTGCTAGCGGGGCGGCATGCGCCTGGGTTTTCCTGAGCCCGGCGCGCGGCAAGACCGGCGCCGGCAGCTAGCGCATCTAGCGCCGTGGCGCCGGCGCCGCGCGCTCGCCCAGGTACACCAGCAGCAACTCCTCGACAGTGAGGCGCCGGAGCCTGGCTTCGCGGCCAATCGCGCGCTCCAGCTCCGAGAGCTGGAAGGCTTCCACGCTCATGCCGACAGCGCGCGCGTGGCGCGGGGTGATGACCTTGAGCAGCGCCACCACTTCGGGGTTGTCGGCGAGAAAACGCTCATGGGCCAGTTGCAAGCGTTCGGGGGAGAGAGTCATCAGCAGGGGACCGCAATAGTGTGGGTGCAAGGTGGGTGGGGCGCGACAGGTCCGCGGCAGGAATGCGCACCAGCGCCCGCCCATTACACCACAGCCGTGCCGGAGCCCCAAACCGGAGCCCCCACGCAGGCCTCACTGCGTTATTGCAGCTTGGCGGTATAGCGCTCCCGCTCGACATAGCGGATCAGATAGCTGCGGGTCTTGGCTTCGGTATCCTGGCTCACGCGATCGGCGGCCTGGCGCGCGCCATCGCGGCCATGCGAGGACACCATCTGTGCGTCCAGGTAATCGCGAAACGCCGCGCGCATGGCGTCGAGCCGGGGCCGGCACGCCTTGAGCGCCGCATTGGTGAGATCCTGCGCAGAGGCGCTGCCGGCCATGCCGGCATCGGCCTGGTCCTTGGCGCACGTGGTGTAGGCAGCGCGTAGAGATTGCCACTGCTCGGTGGCTTCACTGACGGCTTGCGGATCGGCGGGCGCGCGCGAGGCGCAGGCTGCTGCCAGCAGCGTGACGGGGATGAGAGCGAGAACGGATTTCATGTTGCATGGACCAGCGACATGCGGCGGGGTTCCTGCGCTGTCGGATACGCACGCCAAGCTCGCGGCCGCCATGTAGGACAGCCACGCTCAAAAATGCAGTCTCCGTCCTACAGCTTTCCCCGGACATGCTTTGTATATTTTACAGAAACGGGGGGAGGCCCAACGGCATTCGCGGAAACCCCATGACCCGGTTAGCTGCATTCACAGTTTCTACAAGTGCCGATTACGCCTATCCTTGAGCACAGGGGGTGTTGATGGCTCCGGGGTACCGGTGCAGTGTGAGGTAAAACAATCAGGAGAGTGAGCATGGAACGCAGATCGTTTTTGACGGTAGGAGCTGGACTGGTGCTGGCAAGCGCAGGCCTGGGGCTGGGTGCCTGTACCACCACGCCCGACACGCCGACGGACAAGTCCGCCAAGCGTCGGGAAATCGACGGCGGCGTCGACGGCGCCCTCAACAAGCTGTATGCCACGGCAAGCGGCTCGCGCGAACTGGCTAACCGGGCGCGCGGCATCCTGGTCTTCCCCAACACACTCTCGGCGGGCTTCGTCGTTGGCGGCGAGTATGGCGACGGCGCGCTGCGCGCCGGCGGCGCCAACCGCGGCTACTACCGCATCATCTCGGGCTCGGTCGGCTGGCAGATCGGCGCGCAGTCCAAGGCCATCATCCTGATGTTCATGACCCAGGACGCGCTCGACAAGTTCGTCGCCAGCCAGGGCTGGACCGCCGGCGTGGACGCCACCGTGGCGCTGGCCAAGATCGGCGCGAACGGCGTGCTGGACACCAATACCGCCCAGCAACCGATCGTCGGCTTCGTGGTGACCAACGCAGGCTTGATGGCCGGCCTGTCGCTGGAAGGCTCGAAGATCACCAGGCTCGACATGTAAAGCCGCGCAAGGCGCCTGCAGGCTCGCACAGGGGCTGGGTTGCGAAAGCAGCCCGGCCCCTGTCGTTTCCCATTGTCCACACCCACTCACGCATTGTTACCGCATGCGCCACGCTAACCGGCTAGAATCCGTCCCTTTGGCCGAATTCACATGTGGTTCAAGAATCTCCAGCTGCACCGTCTGTCCGCACCGTGGTCCCTCGCCGCCGAAGAGGTCGAGGAATGCCTGGCGCGCCACGCATTTTTCCCTGGCACCAGCCTGGAGATGCAAACCCAGGGCTGGGCCTCGCCGCGTGACAACGGCGCGCTCGTCCACCAGGTCGGCAAGCAGTTGCTGCTGACCATGCGCACCGAAAAGAAGCTGCTGCCGTCCACGGTGGTCAACCAGGTCACCAAGGCGCGCGCCGTGGAGCTGGAAGAGCAGCAAGGCTTCAAGCCGGGCCGCAAGCAGATGCGCGAGCTCAAGGAGCAGATCACCGAAGAACTGCTGCCGCGCGCATTCAGCATCCGCCGCGACACTCGCGTGTGGATCGACCCGGTCAACGGCTGGCTCGCCATCGACGCGGCCGCCCCGGCCAAGGCCGATGAAGTGCGCGGCCTGCTGTTCAAGGCCATCGACCCGCTGCCGCTGGACAACCTGCATGTGAACCAGTCGCCGGTCACCGCCATGACCGACTGGCTGGCCACCGACACGGCCCCGGCCGGCTTCACCCTGGACCAGGAAATGGAGCTGCAATCCAGCGCCGAGAGCAAGGCGACGGTGCGCTATGTGCGGCATCCGCTGGATGCCGAGGACCTGCGCCGCCACATTGCCGCCGGCAAGCGCTGCACGCGCCTGGCGATGACCTGGAACGACCGCGTGTCCTTCGTGCTCACCGAATCGCTGACCATCAAGCGCGTGGCCCCGCTGGACGTGATCAAGGAACAGGCCGACCCCAGCGCCCGCGACGACGAAGAACGCTTTGACGGCGACTTCACCATGATGGCCGGCGAACTGGCCAACCTGCTGTCGGACCTGACGGCCGCGCTCGGCGGCGAACGCAAGCTGTGAGCCAGCGGGCCGGCCAGAGCTGCCCGGCCTGCCTTCAAACGGCGCCGCCGCCCGGCGGCGGCGCCGCGCCGTAGCCCAGCAATCCGCTGGCGACCTGCGCCTCATGGCGCACGGCCACGGCGATCGGCCCATCCATCGACGCATCGAAGCCGCCGGTGGCGCCCAGCGCGGTGAGCACCGCGCAGATGCGGCCCGTGTAGTCATACAGCGGCGCCGCCACGGCGCTGATGCCCTTCAGGTTGGTATCGCGCACCACCGCGCACCCGGCGGCCTGCACTTCGCGCCGCAGTGCGCCGATGGGGTCATCGCGATCCAGTTGCGCGCGCAGGTCCGCCGGCGCCGCCGCGAGTTCTTCTTCCGCCATTGCGCGCACGCGCGGCTCGTCCAGCAAGCCCAGCAGGGCGCGGCCCGTGGCCGACCACAGCATCGGCATCACCGACCCTACCCGCACATTGACCGTCACGGGCAGCCCCGGCTCCTCGAAGCGCACGATGGTCGGGCCCTTGTTGCCCATCACCGCCACAAAGCAGGTCACGTCCAGGCTTTCGCGCAGGCGGATCAGCGACGGCTCGGCGATCCGGATCGGATCGACCTGCCGCATCGCCGCCAGGCCGATCAGCATGGCCTCCACGCCCAGGAAATACTGCTGCGACACCGACTCCTGCGCCACCAGCCCCTCATCGATCAGGCTGGCCAGGTAGCGGTGCACCTTGGCCGGGCTCTCGCCGATATGCGCGGCCAGCGCGGTCAGGCTGGCACGCCCGCCCAGGTTGGCCAGCCCCTTGAGCACCGTCATGCCGGTCTGCGCCGATTGCACGCGCTGGCGGCGCTCGCGCGCCGGCGGCTCGGCGGGTGTTGCGGTATCGGCTGAGTCACTTGAGGCGCTTGAGGCGCTTGGGTCGATTCGTGTCTTCATGGGCGGAGATTCTAGTGCCGTGCAAGGCGCGACGGCATCAAATCCACGTTAACCCGCATCGCCATATTACGCAATGCGTATATCATTTACGCATAACGACACCGGAGGGCGCCACGCCTCTACCGGCAACGAAACGGGAACAGGAGACAAGATGATGATCACCATCCGCAAATGCATCGCCGCAGGCCTGGGCCTGGCCGCCCTCCCCATGCTGGCGGCAACCGCTGCCGCCGAACCCGCCTTCCCCACCAAGCCGGTGCGCTGGATCGTGCCCTACGCCGCCGGCGGGGGCTCGGATTTCCTCGCGCGCTCCATCGGCCAGGCCCTCTCGACCCGGCTGGGCCAGCCCGTGCTGGTGGACAACAAGCCGGGTGGCAACACCGCGATCGGCGCCGCGGAAACCGCGCGCGCGCCGGCGGACGGCTACACGGTGCTGTCGGCGGACAACGGCACGCTGGTGTTCAACCCCGCGCTGTACAAAACCCTTTCCTACAACCCGGTCAAGGACCTGGCGCCGGTCACCTTGCTAGGCCGCTTCCCGATGATCCTGGTGGTGGGCCCGGGCATGAACGTCAACACCGTGCAGGAGTTCGTCGCCCGCGCCAGGTCCAAACCGGGCGGCATCGACTACGCCTCGGCCGGCGCCGGCAGCCCGCATCATCTCGCGATGGAACTGCTCAAGGTGGAAGCCGGGCTGAACATGGTCCACGCGCCCTATCGTGGCGCGGCGCCCGCACTCGCCGACGTGGCCGGCGGCCAGGTCCCGGCCATGATGGTCGACCTGGCCGCGGGCGCGGGCTTCATCAAGGGGGGCAAGGTCAAGGCGCTGGCCGTGGCCAACGCGACCCGCCTGCCCCAGTTGCCGGACGTGCCGACCTTTGCCGAGGCGGGCTACAAGAACGTGGATGCCGCCGCGCTGGTGGGCATGGTGGTGCCGGCCGCCACAAAGCCGGAGATCGTCGCCACGCTGAACAAGCAGGTGGTGGCCGCCATCAATGACCCGGCCGTCAACAAGCGGCTGGTGGACTTCGGCGTGGAACCGGTCGGCAACACGCCCGCGCAATACGCCGAACTGCTGCGCAGCGAGACCACGCGCTGGCACAAGCTGATCCGCGACCTGAAAATCACGCTGGAGTAACGGCAGCGGCGTCGCGAACCAGGATCCCCGCAAACGAATACATGGAGCAACAAGCATGGCCAACGCCACCCCCAATCCACACGCCTCGGGATGTCCCGTTGACCATAGCTTGCTGGCGGCGCAGCGCTCGCCCACCGGCTGCCCGGTCAGCCCGGGCGCCGCCGGCTTCGATCCCTTCGAGGATGGCTACCAGCAGGACCCGCCCGAGTACGTGCGCTGGGCGCGCGAGCAGGAGCCGGTCTTCTACAGCCCCAAGCTGGGCTACTGGGTGGTGACGCGCTACGAGGACATCAAGGCGATCTTCCGCGACAACCTCACCTTCAGCCCGTCCATCGCGCTGGAGAAGATCACGCCGACGGGGCCGCAGGCCAACGCCGTGCTGGCGTCCTACGGCTACGCGATGAACCGCACGCTGGTCAACGAAGACGAGCCCGCTCACATGCCGCGCCGCCGTGTGCTGATGGCGCCGTTCACGCCCGCGGAACTCAAGCATCACGAGCCCATGGTGCGCAAGCTCGCGCGCGACTACGTCGACCGCTTTGTCGACGACGGCCGCGCCGACCTGGTCGACCAGATGCTGTGGGAAGTACCGCTGACCGTGGCGCTGCATTTTCTCGGCGTGCCCGAGGAAGACATGGACCTGCTGCGCAAATACTCCATCGCGCATACGGTCAACACCTGGGGACGGCCGAACCCGCAAGAGCAGGTAGAAGTCGCGCACGCCGTGGGCAACTTCTGGCAGCTGGCCGGCAAGATCCTCGACAAGATGCGGCAGGACCCCTCCGGCCCGGGCTGGATGCGCTACGGCATCCGCAAGCAGGTGGAGTATCCGCAGATCGTCACCGACTCCTACCTGCACTCGATGATGATGGCCGGCATCGTCGCCGCGCATGAAACCACCGCCAACGCCACGGCCAATGCCATGAAGCTGCTGCTGCAGCATCCGCGCGCATGGCAGGAGATCTGCGAGGACCCCGCCCTGATCCCCAACGCGGTGGAGGAATGCCTGCGGCACAACGGCTCGGTGGCCGCGTGGCGGCGCCTGGCCACGCGCGACGTGCAGGTTGGAGGCGTGGACATTCCCGCCGGCTCCAAGCTGCTGATCGTGACGTCCTCGGCCAATCACGACGAGCGGCACTTCGCCGATGCGGACCTCTTCGACATCCGCCGCGAGAACGCCAGCGACCAGCTCACCTTCGGCTACGGCGCTCACCAGTGCATGGGCAAGAACCTGGCGCGCATGGAGATGCAGGTCTTCCTGGAGGAACTCACGCGGCGCCTGCCCCATATGCGCCTGGCCGAGCAGCAATTCACCTACGTGCCGAACACCTCGTTCCGCGGGCCCGAGCACGTGTGGGTGGAATGGGACCCGAAGCAAAACCCCGAGCGCGCCAACCCCGCGCTGCTGGATGTACAGGTGCCGGTGCGCATCGGCGAACCTTTGGGGCATGCAATCAGCCGGCCGGTGGTGGTGGCCAGCGCGACGCAAGCGGCCGAGGGCATCGTGCGGCTGCGGCTGGTGTCGCCCGATGGCCAGCCGATGCCGCGCTGGGCGCCGGGCTCGCATATCGACGTGGAATGCGGCGACACCGGTCTGTCGCGGCAATACTCGCTATGCGGCGACCCGGACGACAGCGGCGCGCTGGAGATCGCCGTGCTGCGGGAGGCGCATGGCCGCGGCGGCTCCGCGTGGGTGCATGACGGCGTCAAGGCCGGCGACCGGCTCAAGATCCGCGGCCCGCGCAATCACTTCCGGCTGGATGAGGCCGCGGGCAAGCTGATCCTGATCGCCGGGGGCATCGGCATCACGCCCGTCAGCGCCATGGCCCGCCGCGCGAAGGCGCTCGGCATGGACTACGCCTTGCACTACAGCGGGCGCTCGCGCGCGTCCATGGCGCTGCTCGACGAGCTCATCGCGCTGCATGGCGATCGCCTGCAGGTCTACGCCAAGGATGAAGGACGGCGCAACGATTTCGCCAGCCTGCTCGGGCAGCCCGAAGCGGATACGCAGATCTACGCCTGCGGCCCCGCGCGCATGCTCGCAGCGCTGCAGGTGCATTGCGCCGGCTGGCCCGGCGATGCGCTGCGCATCGAGCATTTCGAGTCCGCGCTGGCCACGCTGGATCCCGGCCAGGAGCAAGCATTCGAAGCCGAGCTGAAGGACTCCGGCATCGTCGTCACGGTCGCCCCGGGCCAGACGCTGCTGGCCGCGCTGCGCGCCGCCAACATCGACATGCAGAGCGATTGCGAGGAAGGCCTGTGCGGCTCGTGCGAGGTGCGCGTGCTGGCCGGCGAAATCGACCACCGCGACGTGGTGCTCACGCGCGCGGAGCGGCAGGCCAACAGCAAGATGATGAGCTGCTGCTCGCGCGCGAAATGCCAGCGGATCGTGCTGGAGCTATGAGCGTGGCTGGCGCTCAGCCGCCCTGCCCGGCTTGCTCTGCCGCCAGCTTGGCATCGATGGCACGCGCCCGCGCCACCGCCGGGCGCGCGTTGATGCGGTCGATATAGGCCTGCACCACCGGCGTCGCCTCGACCAGCTTGAACATGGTGGTCCAGGTCAGCGCGGTGCCCCACAGCACGTCGGCCGCGGTGAAGGTGTCGCCCAGCAGGTAGGGGCCTTTTTCCAGCTGGCCCAGCAGCGTGCCGATGGTGGTGTTGTAATCGCCGTAGGGGCACATCGCGCGCGGCGTTTCGCGCTGCTGCGAGCGGTCCACCAGTGCCGGCTCGAAACAGGAACCGTAGAACGCCATCCAGCGCAGGTAAGGCCCGCGCAGCGGATCGGTCAGCGCGGGCGCCAGCCTGGCCTGCGGGAACAGATCGGCCAGGAAGATGAACACCGCCGCCTGCTCCGTCACCAGCGCATCGCCATAGCGGATGGCCGGCACCTTGCCCATCGGATTGATGGCCAGGTAAGCCGGCTCGCGCTGCTCGCCGGCCTTCATGTTGAGCGGGTGGAGAAGATACGGCACGCCGAGTTCCTCAAGCAGGGTCAGCGCGCCGGTGGAACGCGTATTGGGCGAATGGAACAGGGTGAGTTCAGGCTGGGACATTGCATTGGCTCCGGGGGGATAGGGAGGGATAGGGAATTACGCGCTGGCGCCGTCGACCTTCTTCGGATGCAACTGCGCCAGGTCGACGCCATCGAGGCAGCGGACATTGATGGCCGCCACGCGCGAGCCGTCGGGCATGCTGCCCAGCGCATAGGCCTCCACGCCGCAGGTCTCGCAGAAGCGATGATCGATCACATGCTTGTTGAACTTGTACGTGCGCGTAGCCTGCGCGCCCTCGGTCAAGGTGAACTTATCGGCCGGCGTGAACGACCAGATAAATCCTCGCTTGCTGCACAGCGAGCAGTTGCACTCGATGGCGCCGGCAAGATCGGCATCCACTTCATAGCGTACGGCGCCGCAATGGCAGCCGCCGGTGTAATGGGCTCCTGGCATGGTTGTCTCCGATAGAATCGAATCGAATCGTTGTTCATTGTTCGTTGCCGAAGCCATCAGTTTTACACCGTTCCCCATGACCCGATTGGACAAACGCGACACGCATGCGCCCGTCACCGCCGAACCCAAGGGCATCGTCGACCCGCTCGGCACGCAACGGCGCATCCGGCTCGGCCGCTATCTGCCGTCGGCTGCGCTGGCGCCCTTTGTCGAGCACTACTGGATCGTCGAATGGGACCTGGCGGGCCAGCCGCCGCAGGTACAGCGCGTATTGCCCTACCCCAACGCCAACCTGGTCTTCGACCGCGGCCAGACGGCCATTTTCGGCGTGGTGCGCGGGGTCTTCGATCGCAAGCTGGAAGGCACGGGCCATGTGCTCGGCGTGCGCTATCGCGTGGGCGGCCTGCGCCCTTTGCTGGATGAGCCGATCTGCGCGCTGACCGATGGCACGCGGCCGGCACGCGCTTTGCTGCGGTGCGACGAACCGCGCGCGGAAACGTTGGTGCTCGATGCCGGCAGCGACGAGGCCATGGTCAGCGCCGCGGAATCCCTGCTTTCCGGCGCGCTGCCTGCGCCCGACCCCACGGTGGATATGCTGCAACGCGTGATGGCACACGCCGCCAGCGCTGAAGGGCCGGCCAGCGTGGAAGCCTTGGCGCGGTACACGGGCATGGGCGTGCGGGCGCTGCAGCGGATGTTCCAGGAGTACGTAGGCGTGTCGCCCAAATGGGTGCTGCGCCGCTACCGTCTGCAAGAGGCCGCATGGCGGCTGGCGCGCGGCGAGGCGGTCGGGCTGGCGCAACTCGCCGCCGAGCTGGGCTATTTCGACCAGGCCCACCTGACGCGCGATTTTACGCGCCTGGTAGGCGTATCGCCGGGCGACTACCAGCGCTCGCAACAGGCGCCGGGCCGCCAGCGCTGAACGGATGTCAACCCGGGCCGGCGGCGTCGCCGATATGCTGGGCCAGGTAATCGATCAGCGCCCGCACCTTCGGCGGCAGGAAGCGGTTGGGCGGATACAGCAGCCAGACCGAGCCCACATAAGCCCGCACCTGCAACTCCCAGTCGGCCAGCACCTGCACCAGTTCGCCACTGTGCAGCGCGTCGGCCGCGGTGAACTCCGGCAGGTTGGCGATGCCGAAGTCCTGCTGCGCCGCTTCGCGCCGTGCCCCGGCGTGGTTCGCGATATAGCGCCCCCTCACCTCCACCGTCTGCGTCTGGGCATCCCGTTGAAAGCGCCAGCGGTTGTCGTCAGTGGTCTCGCCCAGGTACAGGCAATCGTGCTGCGCGAGATCGCGCGGATGCCCCGGCGTGCCGCGCGCGCGCAGGTACGCCGGCGATGCGCACAGCAGCCAGCGTACCGCGCCGAGCCGCCGGCCGGCCAGCCCAGGCGGCGGGTGCCCGGTCAGCCGGATCACCAGGTCGAGGTCGTCATCGAGAGGATCGACTTCGTGGTCCGTGAACAGTAGTTGCAGATCGACCTCGGGGTAGGCGCGCAGAAAGCCCGGCACGAGCGGATGGATCACCGTCTTCGCAAACGCGGTCGGCGCGCTCACGCTCACCCGCCCCTGCGGCCGGCCCGCAAGATGGCCCGCCGCATCGATCGCGCCCGATGCGGCACTCACCATGTCGCGGCAGTACCGGTACACCTGCGCACCCGACTCCGTCACACGCACCTTGCGGGTCGAGCGCTCCAGCAGCCGCGTGGCCAGGGCTTGCTCCAGCCGCTTGATCTGCCGGCTGACCGTGGACGGCGTGCTGCCAAGCTGACGCGCGGCCACGGAGAAGTTGCCCGCATCGACCACGCGCGCGAACACGGCCATGTCGGGCAGCAAGTCGAAGAGTTCGGTGGGATTCATCTGGGCGGTGGCGTCTGCGGCACTGGATTAATGCGTTTGTGACATAAAGGCTTTGCATCTCAACCCGATTATCACCGCCAACGCAAAGCTGCACAATGCATGGCCCATCCCCTGAAGGTCTGCCATGCCCGCTCAAAAACGCCTCCTTTTGCTGTCCGACCTGATGCTGCTCGCGGTCGCCGTGGTCTGGGGGAGCAGCTACGGCGTCGTCAAAGGCGCGCTGGTGTTCTATCCCGTGCTGGGCCTGCTGGCGCTGCGCTTCGGCATCACGTTCGTGGTGCTGTCGCCCATGCTGCCCAGCCTGCGCCAGGCCGACCGCGCCACGCTGCGCGGCATGCTCGGCACCGGCGTATTGCTGCTGGGCATCTTCCTGTGCGAAACCTTTGGCGTGCTGCTCACGCGCGCCGCCAACGCAGCCTTCCTCATCAGCCTGTGCGTGGTGCTGACGCCGCTGGCGGAATGGCTGCTGCTCAAGCGCAAGCCCAGCCGCATCGAATGGGCGGCGGTGGTGCTCTCGCTGCTCGGGGCCTGGTTGCTGGCGGGCAACGGCGAATTCGTCCTCAACCCCGGCGACGGACTGATACTCGCCGCCGCGGTACTCCGCGCGCTGATGGTGTGCTTCACAAAGCGGGTAATGCGAGGCGCCTCGATTCCGGCGCTGACGGTGACGGCGGTGCAATCCGGCGTGGTGGCATTCGGCAGCGCGGCGGTGGCGCTGGTCCTGATGCCCGCGCAGTGGCAGCCCCTGCCGTCATTCTCCGGTCACGGGGCCTTCTGGGGATACGTGCTCTACCTGGTGATCGCCTGCACGCTCTTTGCGTTCTTCGCGCAGAACTACGCCATCAAGCGCAGCAGCCCCACCCGCGTGGCCCTGCTGATGGGGAGCGAGCCCGCGTTTGGCGCGTTGTTCGCCAGCCTGTGGCTGGGGGAAAGGATCACGGCCACCGCCTGGACCGGCGGCGGCCTGATTGTCGCGGCATCGCTGCTGGCCACGGTGCGCTGGCGCAAGCCCGCGGCCGTCGAGGTACCGCAGGGCACGCAGGCATCGAAGGCCTGAAACCCGCCGCGCTCAGCCGCGCCAGTCATTGTTCGCGGCATCCGTAGTCATACAATCCGTGAATGCCCATTTGGACAGGCGAGAGGATTCCCTATGACGATGACCGATGTGTACGCAACAAGCGAGCCGGCCCGAGCCGAAATCGACGCCATGAAGGGCCCGGCCGTGATCGAGTTCGGCGCGCCCTGGTGCGGCTACTGCATGCGGGCCCAGCCCCACCTGGCCAGCGCCATGGCCAGCCATCCGGAGGCTGCCCACATCAAGGTCGAGGACGGCAGCGGCAAGCCGCTCGGCCGTTCGTTCCGGATCAAGCTATGGCCCACGCTGGTGTTCATGCGCGATGGCGTGGAGGTGGCGCGGCTGGTGCGGCCGAGTGACACGCGGGCGATTGAGGAGGCGTTGAGGCGGATTGCGGGCTGATGCTGGCCGGCACCATCGAGAGACGCAAAGATAAAAAGCGCTCGATGGATCGTGCAGCGACGGGGCGAAATGCTGATGGCGGATGGAAGCGAGGCTTTGGCGCAAAGCAACCGCCCGGCACGAGCACAAGCACAAGCAGCGTGACTGGCCCGCGATCCGCCTGCAGCGGCCATCCCAGCGCGCGTCGCGGCCAATTGTTGCACATCACTGGATCCGTGCTGGCTGCCTTCCACGCCACCCCAGACTCGCGGCATTTGCGCCCCAGGGCGCGACACACAATTTGTTACGCTTGCGCGCTTTCAATGACACCGTTCGGACATGGACGGTTGATAGCGTCTCCCAACTGCCCTGTGGCAGTCACCCGAGGAGATATCATGCGCGTACCAAAAAGGCTTACCATTGCCGTGGCGTTGTCGCTGGCGTGCGGACTGACAGCGTTCGCACATGCGGACGACGACGCCCGTCAGCCGAGTGCCAAGCATGTCCTGCTGGTTTCTGTCGATGGCCTGCACCAGGCCGACCTGGACTGGTTCGTCAACGCCAATCCGAATTCCACCCTTGCGCTACTGGTCCGTCATGGCGTTGCCTACACGAATGCGCAAACGCCTTTCCCCTCGGACTCGTTCCCCGGGATGGTCGCTCAGGTCACGGGCGGCAACCCCAAGACCACGGGCATCTACTACGATGACGCCTACAGCCGCAGCCTGCTGCCGAAGGGCACCACCGCAGCCAACTGCCACAGCACCAAGCCAGGCGCTGAAGTGTTTTACGCCGAAGTGATCGCCAAGGATCTGAACCGGCTGGACAGCGGACAAAACATCCCCGGCCTGTACGCCGACTTCTCCAGGATTTCCCAATTGACCGGGCACCCGCAAGACCTGATCGACCCGGCCTTCCTGCCGGTGTCTCCGGTGACCTGCCAGCCGGTTTACCCGCACCAGTACCTCAAGGTGAACACGATCTTCGAGGTCGCGAAAAAGCACGGGCTGCGCACCGCCTGGTCGGACAAGCACGTCGCCTACGAGATTCTCAATGGGCCGTCCGGCCAGAGCATCGACGATCTGTTTGCCCCCGAGATCAACAGCTCGGTAACCGACCCGTCGCTGCCTGCCGGCCCGGGCGACGACTGGACCAAGGACAACACCAACACACAGCGCTACGATAGCTTCAAGGTAAAGGCCGTCCTTAACTGGATCAAGGGCCTCGACCATGCCGGCAACGGCACGCCGGGGACCCCGGCCATATTCGGCATGAACTTCCAGTCCGTGTCGACCGCGCAAAAGCTCAACAAATCGAACTACTACCCGGATCCGAGCAACACCGCCGCCAAGGTGTCCGGCGGCCTGGGCGGCTACACCGCGAACGGGACTACGCCCGGCGTGGTGCTGCAAAGCGCGCTGAACTTCGTCAACAACCAGCTTGCCACGATGGTGAGCGCGCTTGACACGACCAATACCGTCGTCATCCTGTCGGCGAAACACGGCCAGTCGCCGCAGAACCGCGCCGATCTCACCATCATCAACGATGGTGACATGATCGATGCACTGAACTGCGCCTGGGAAAAATTCGCCGCCACGTGCAAGGACCCGTCCAAGTCGCATCTCGTAGCCCACGCGATCGACGATGACGGCATCCTGATGTGGTTCAACGACCGCTCCCCCGCCGCCCTGCGCTTTGCCAAGAATTTCCTGCTTGGTTATTCCGGCAACGGCCTGGGCTCCGACGCAACCGGCACCGCGGTCACAAAGGCTTTCAGCCAGGCTGGAGCGAGGAAGATCTATGTTGGCGAAGAAGCCGCTGACCTGTTCGGCGTCGGGAGCAACGACGATCGCGTGCCGGACCTCGTCGGCATCGCGCAGCAGGGTACGGTCTATGCCGGTGGAAAACTGTCGAAGATCGCCGAGCACGGCGGCGGCGCCAAGCAGGACCGTCACGTGCCCATCGTTGTGTGGGGTGCTGGCATCGGCCAGAATATCGTCGACGACCCTGTCCAGACCAACCAGATAGCGCCTACCATCCTGGCGTTGCTTGGACTCAAGCCGCACGAGCTGCAAGCGGTGCAGGCCGAGCACACCAAGGTACTGCCGCATCTGCGTTGAGCGCAGCCGGGACAGCGGGAAGGACCGCATGTCCCGGTACGAAAAAAACAGCCCCGTGGAGGTTCAGTCCACGGGGCTGTTTTGCATTCCGGGTGGGAGCCTGGGAGCCCGCGATCCGCCCCCCGGTTTGGAGCCACAGGAAGTTGCGGCGGCCAACAACAACAAACTCAATCCCAGGACAACGCCCCACCCGTCTGATACTCGATCACACGCGTCTCGAAGAAGTTACGTTCCTTCTTCAGGTCGATCATCTCGCTCATCCACGGGAACGGGTTTTCCTCGTTCGGGAACAACTGCTCCAGGCCGATCTGCTGGCAGCGGCGGTTGCAGATGAAGCGCAGGTAGCCCTTGAACATCGGTGCGTTCAGGCCCAGCACGCCGCGCGGCATGGTGTCCTCGGCGTAGCGGTATTCGAGGTCCACGGCCTTCTTGAACAGCGCCGTGATCTCTTCCTTGAATTCGGCGGTCCACAGGTGCGGGTTCTCGAGCTTGATCTGGTTGATCAGGTCGATGCCGAAATTGCAGTGCAGGGACTCGTCGCGCAGGATGTACTGGTACTGCTCGGCGGCGCCGGTCATCTTGTTCTGGCGGCCCATGGCCAGGATCTGCGTGAAGCCGACGTAGAAGAACAGGCCTTCCATGATGCAGGCGAACACGATCAGCGACTTGAGCAGCTTCTGGTCATTCTCCGGCGTGCCGGTCTTGAAGGCCGGGTCGGTCAGCGTGTCGATGAACGGGATCAGGAACTCGTCCTTGTCACGGATCGACTGCACTTCGTGATACGCGTTGAAGATCTCGGCTTCATTGAGGCCGAGCGACTCCACGATGTACTGGTAGGCGTGCGTGTGGATCGCTTCTTCGAAGGCCTGGCGCAGCAGGTACTGGCGGCATTCCGGCGCGGTGATCTGGCGGTAGGTGCCCAGCACGATGTTGTTGGCGGCCAGCGAGTCGGCGGTGACGAAGAAGCCGAGGTTGCGCTTGATCACGCGGCGCTCGTCTTCGGTCAGGCCGTTCGGGTCCTTCCACAGCGCGATGTCGCGCGACATGTTGATTTCCTGCGGCATCCAGTGGTTGGCGCAGCCGGCCAGGTATTTTTCCCAGGCCCATTTGTACTTGAACGGCACCAGCTGGTTGACGTCGGTCGAGCCATTGATGACGCGCTTGTCGGCGGCGTTCACGCGGCGGTCCGTCGGCGCGTCGGACGCCGGCAGGTTGCCGAGGATACCCGTGCCGGCCGGTTGCGTGGCGGCCGGCGGCAGCACGCCGTGCTGGTCGACAGAGCGTGCGGCAGCAGGCGCGGCGGTGGGATTCGGCGCGGGCTGCGGGGCAGCCTGCGGGGTGGCTTGAACGTCGTCGTCCCAGCTCAGCATGGTGTGGTTCTCCGTGGAATGCTTTGGTTTGCCGCGGTCCTCGCCGCGCGCAGGCGGCGCGGCGAGGATGACGGCAGGTAATGGCTTACTGGCAGCGAGTTACTGGCAGGCTTCGCACTCGTCGAAACCGGCGTCGCCGGGGCGCATCGTGCAGACCGCGCCTTCGGCTTCCGGCATGGCCGGTGCGGAGGCGGCGGCCTGGTCGATGCCGGCGGCGCTGATGCCGGCGTCGCTACCCGACGACACGGCGTTGAGCGAGCCGCGCGACACGGTGGACTTCTCCACGTGGGTGGCTGCCATCGTGCGCAGGTAGTACGTGGTCTTCAGGCCGCGCAGCCAGGCCAGCTTGTAGGTGTCGTCCAGCTTCTTGCCCGAGGCGCCGGCCATGTAGATGTTCAGCGACTGAGCCTGGTCGATCCACTTCTGGCGGCGGCTGGCAGCTTCCACCAGCCAGCTCGGCTCGACTTCGAAGGCCGTTGCGTAGATGTCACGCAGGTCTTGCGGGATGCGGTCGATGCGGGCCAGCTTGCCGTCGAAATACTTCAGGTCGGCGACCATCACTTCGTCCCACAGGCCGCGTGCCTTCAGGTCGCGCACCAGGTAGTCGTTGACCACCGTGAACTCGCCCGACAGGTTGGACTTGACGTACAGGTTCTGGAAGGTCGGTTCGATGCAGGCCGACACGCCGATGATGTTCGAGATCGTTGCCGTGGGCGCGATCGCGATGCAGTTCGAGTTGCGCATGCCGTGCTGCTTGATGCGCGCGCGCAGGCTGTCCCAGTCCATGGTCGAGGAGTGATCCACTTCCAGGTAGCCGCCGCGTTCTTCGGCCAGCAGCTTGAGCGAGTCCTGCGGCAGGATGCCGCGATCCCACAGCGAGCCTTCATAGGTGCTGTAGCGGCCGCGTTCTTCTGCCAGCTCGCTGGAGGCGCGGTAGGCGTAGTAGCACACCGCTTCCATCGAGGTGTCGGCAAACTGCACGGCGGCGTCGCTGGCGTACGGCAGGCGCAGCATGTGCAGGCAGTCCTGGAAGCCCATGATGCCCATGCCGACCGGACGATGGCGCAGGTTGGAGTTGCGTGCCTTCTCAACCGCGTAGTAATTGATGTCGATCACGTTGTCGAGCATGCGCATCGCGGTGCGGATGGTCTTCTCGAGCTTGGCGTGGTCGAGCACCTGGGTGCCGTCGGCCAGTTGCTTCAGGTGGGCCACCAGGTTCACCGAACCCAGGTTGCAAACGGCGATCTCGCTCTCGTTGGTGTTTAGCGTGATTTCCGTGCACAGGTTGGAGCTGTGCACCACGCCCACGTGCTGCTGCGGGCTGCGGATGTTGCACGGATCCTTGAAGGTGATCCAGGGATGGCCGGTCTCGAACAGCATGCCCAGCATCTTGCGCCACAGCTGCATGGCGGGGATCTTCTTGAACAGCTTCAGCTCGCCGCGGGCGGCCTTGGCTTCGTAGCCCAGGTAGGCCTCTTCGAAAGCCTTGCCGACCAGGTCGTGCAGGTCCGGGCAGGTGGCGGGCGAGAACAGGGTCCACTCGCCGGCTTCCATCACGCGCTTCATGAACAGGTCGGGAATCCAGTTCGCCGTGTTCATGTCGTGGGTGCGGCGGCGGTCGTCGCCAGTGTTCTTGCGCAGCTCGAGGAATTCCTCGATGTCCAGGTGCCAGGTTTCCAGGTAGGCGCAGACCGCGCCCTTGCGCTTGCCGCCCTGGTTGACCGCCACGGCGGTGTCGTTCACCACCTTCAGGAACGGCACCACGCCTTGCGACTTGCCGTTGGTGCCCTTGATGTGCGAGCCGAGGGCGCGCACATTGGTCCAGTCGTTGCCCAGGCCGCCGGCGAACTTCGACAGCAGCGCGTTTTCCTTGAGCGCTTCGTAGATGCCTTCCAGGTCGTCCGAGACGGTGGTCAGGTAGCACGACGACAGCTGCGAGCGGCGGGTGCCCGAGTTGAACAGGGTCGGCGTGGACGACATGAAGTCGAACGACGACAGCAGCTGGTAGAACTCGATGGCACGGGCTTCGCGGTCCTTCTCGCCCAGCGCCAGGCCCATGGCCACGCGCATGAAAAAGGCCTGCGGCATTTCGATGCGGACTTCGTCGATATGCAGGAAGTAGCGGTCGTACAGGGTCTGCAGGCCCAGGTAGTTGAACTGGAAGTCGCGCTGGGCGTCCAGTGCCGCGCCCAGGCGGGCCAGGTCATAGGTGGCCAGCTTCTCGTCCAGCAGCTCGGCTTCGATGCCGCGCGCGATGAACTTGGGGAAGTAGTCGGCGTAGCGCGACACCATCTGGGTCTGGGTCACTTCGGCGCCCAGGATTTCCTTGCGGATGGTGTGCAGCAGGATACGCGCGGTGACCTGGCTGTAGGCCGGGTCCTTCTCGATCAGGGTACGCGCGGCCAGGATGGCGGAGTCGTAGACCTGGGTCATCGGCACGCCGTCGTACAGGTTCTTCAGCGTTTCCTTGAGGATCGGCTCGGCGCTGACAGCGTCGCCCAGGCCCGAGCAGGCGTTGTCGATCAGGCCATGCAGCGCGCCCAGGTCCAGCACGCGGGCAACGCCGGCGTCGGTCACGTTGAACGTGGCGCCGCCTTCCTGCACGCGGGCCACCGCCTGGGCGTTGGCCTGGGCGCGTTCCTGGGTGCGCTTCTCGCGGTACAGCACGTAGGCGCGGGCCACTTCATGCTCGCCCGAGCGCATCAGCGCCAGCTCGACGTGATCCTGCACGTCTTCGATATGGAAGGTGCCGCCGTTGGGGCGGCTGCGCAGCAGCGCGCGGACCACGTTCTGGGTCACTTGCTCGACCACTTCGCGCACACGCGCCGAAGCGGCGCCCTGCCCGCCGTTGACGGCGAGGAAGGCCTTGGTCACCGCTACCGAGATCTTGCTCGGCTCGAACGCCACGACGGCGCCGTTACGGCGGATGATCTTGTAGTCCTGGTAGCTGCCAGCGGCGGCAGTAGCGGGGCTCGACTGCGCGTTCGCTGCTGCACCGGCGGCGGTTGCGCCGGTGGAAAGTTCGTTCTGGGCTGTCTGCATGAGGAACTCCTGTTCTGACCCGTGTTTTATGAGTGACAAAGAGTCCCGGGCAAAATGCGCAAAAAGGCTCAGACACGCCGGCCGGTCTTACCCGGAAGGGCGCGCTGCTATTGCTGGATTCTGCTGGGACTCTTGTGATGCGCCGGCCCTTCGGCGGACCGCAGCCAATGCTGCGGCGGTAACTGCACACCTAGGCCGGCTCCCCGAAAGCACCACTAGATCTAGTGGTCGATGCGAAAAACTGGACTAAGTATAGTGAAACCCGGCGGATTCACCAGTCTTGACAAGTGCTTTTTTGGCGCGAATTCCAGTGCCGGTGCGGCATGCGGCGCTGCGCCATACCCGCCAGCCCAAGAGACGCAAGGGAATCCGCCCGACGGTTCGTTACCGCACCGTGACGCGAAATTTTTTTGATTGACCTGCCTGGTTCGATAGGCGCGGACTTTATCAGGGTTTTCCCCAAATCCCGGCTATCCCCTAGACCCCGCTTGTTGCCCTTGCCTCAGGGCTGGTCTTTGCGGTAAGGCAGTTGCGCGGGCGCCACGCCGGCGGCAGCTGCGAAGGCCGCCCAATCGAAATATGGCCCCGGATCGGTCTTGCGCCCGGGCGCGATATCGCTGTGCCCCGCCACGGCCCGCACCGGATAGGTGCCGAGCAGGGCACGCACCAGCGCGGAGGTGGTGTGGTACTGGGCCAACGTGAACGGCTGGTCGTCGCTGCCTTCGACCTCGATGCCGATGGAGAAGTCGTTGCAGCGAGGCCGGCCGAAGAACTCGGACTGGCCCGCGTGCCAGGCCCGGTCCAGGCAGGACACGAACTGGACCAGCTCCCCCTCCCGCGTCACCAGGAAATGCGCCGATACCTGCACCTGATAAATCGTAGCGAAGAAGGGGTGGCGGGACGGGTCGAGACGATTCAGGAAGAAGGCTTCGATATCCCCGCTGCCAAACTGCCCGGGCGGCAGGCTGATGTTGTGGATCACCACCAGGTCCACCGGCATGTGCGCGGGCCGGGCGTCGAAGTTAGGCGACGGCACCTGGCGCGCCGCGGGCACCCAGCCGGCCGCGTCGGGAGTCAACCCCTGCCCGGGCACGGGTGCCGGCGCGAGCTTGCCGTTGTCGCGATCAGGCATCGCGTTCTCCATCCGCCGCCAGCAGCCCGTCGCGCAGCGCTTCGCTGGTTTCGGCCGCGCCATCGGCCGGGTCGTCGCGGTCCTCGCGGATGCCAAGCTGCTGGATGCGGTAGCGCAGCTGGCGAAAGCTCAGGCCCAGCAGCGGCGCGGCTGCGGTACGGTTGAAGCCGGTCTGCTGCAGCGCCTGCAGGATCAGGTCGCGCTCGAGCGCTTCGAGCCGGCCGGGCAGGTCGATCGGGAAGGCGGCACGGCAAGCGTCTGCGGCCACCTCCGCGGCACGTGGCGGCGCCGCCGGTTGCGCAAACGGATCGGGCTGCGCGCCACCCCGGGATTCGGCCCGCGCATCGTATGCAAGCTCCTGCATGGAATCGGGCCGCAAGCCGGACGACGCCGGCGCAGCGGCCACGGCCGTCGAAGCCAGGTACGCGTGCGGCGCGGGCGGGCGTGGCATGGCCGAATGGCCCATGCCCGCGTCCATCTGGCCCAGGTCGTCCACCTCGATGGTATTGCCCTCCGCGAAGGCATAGGCGCGCTCGAGCAGGTTCTCCAGCTCGCGCACATTGCCCGGGAACGGGTAATCCGACAGCCGCTGCAGCGCAGCCGTCGCCAGCCGCTTGGGATGGGGATCGCCATAGCGCACCGCCAGGTGCTCCAGGATGGCGCTGGCCAGCACCGGGATATCCTCGCGCCGCTCGCGCAGCGTGGGCATGCGCAGCGCCAGCACGTTGAGGCGGTAGAACAGATCCTGGCGGAACTGGCCGGAGGCGACCATCGCGGCAAGATCCTTGTGGCTGGCGCACAGCACCCGCACGTCCACGCTCTCCTCGCGGCTCGCGCCGATCTTGCGCACGCGCCGCTCCTGCAGCACGCGCAGCAGCTTGACCTGCATCGCTAGCGGCAGGTCGGCCACCTCGTCGAGCAACAGCGTGCCGCCGTTGGCTGCCAGGAAGAAGCCACCGCGCTCGGCATCGGCCCCGGTGAAGGCGCCCTTCACATGGCCGAAGAACTCCGACTCCATCAGGGTCTCGGGGATGGCGCCGCAATTGACCGCGATAAAAGGATGCGCGGCGCGCGCGCTGACCGCGTGGATGGCACGCGCCGCGCGCTCCTTGCCGCTGCCGGACTCGCCACTGATGACGATCGGCGCCATGCTGCGCGCCAGCCGCGAGAGCGAGCGGCGCACCTCGTGCATGGCGGGCGAATGGCCGGGAAGCAGGTTGACGGCGCGGTCCACGGTTTCCTGCGCCCCGCTGCCACCCTCGCCGCCCTCGCCGCCCTCTCCACTCTCGGCGCCGTCACGCTGCTGGCGCCCCAGCGCATTCAGGATCAGGCTGCGCAGCTGGTCCAGCGAGACCGGCTTGGCGATGTAGTCGAAGGCGCCAGCCTTGAGCGCCTCCACGGCGTTGTCGGCGCTGCCGTAGGCGGTGATCACGGCCACCGGCACCCGCTCCGGCGCGCTCGAGAGCTGGCGCACGATGTCGATGCCAAGCCCGTCGCCCAGCCGCATGTCGGTCAGCACCAAGCTATAGCGGCGCGCGGCGAGCTGCTGGCGCGCCTCGGCCAGCGAGCCGGCCAGCACCACATCATGGCCCATGCGGCGGATCGAGATATCGAGCAGTTCTCGCAGGTCGGCCTCGTCGTCGATAACGAGAATCGGGTCGGGGCCTGGCGTCTTGAGGGGCATGGGTCTGCGTCTGGCGATCTGGCGAAGTGGAATCGGGGCGGCTCAACGAGAGACGGATCGGGTGGCCGGACAGCGCGGCTCAGCCACCCGCGCTGTCC